>JAAHGR010000999.1 GCA_010672425.1 Symploca sp. SIO2E6 | reverse complement strand
ATTGACACTCCGTTAACCTAAGCATGAGAGTCACCCCTCATGCTCGGCTTCAGAACCGTGCGTGACACTTTCACATCACACGGCTCCTCTCCAAGTTGACCCTTGTCATGGGTACTAAGCTGAGTTGAAAGGTTGCCTTGACCACCGTGTATCTGGTCGTGACAGTGTTGGTGTACGGCAACCAGATTTTCCAGCCGATTTTCCTTGTGGTTTCCATTTTTGTGATGGATTTCGATGAGGTCATCGGGATGAAAATTTAGTCCACATTCGGCGCATTTTCCCTTTTGTTTTTTTAGGGTTATAGTTATCCTTTTAGAAATTCCAGGATATTGGCCTTTTCTTTGGCTCCAGTAAGTCCAGTTCCCATCATAGGGTGACGAGTCACCTTTGACTTTAGTATGTCGGGTTATTTTTGTATTGGAGTGTTTTGGTAGGACTAATTTGTCATTACCGAATGTCCAATTTTTATGCTTCTGGATGTGCCAGTATTTTCTGGCTATCCATTTCCCCGATTTCTTGGGATGTCTGAACTTTGCCCAACCTCGGAATAATTTCCAAAATAACTTGTGGTCTAATTCTACGAATGTTTCCTTGCTACAAGCAGAGGAATAGTAGTTACACCATCCGGTTATGATGGGAATTAATTGCATTATTAGCTCGTCTTGGGTTGCAGGTCGGCATTGTTTAATTTTCCTTGCCATTTTGCGGTAATGAGCTTTAACTTTTTCCTGGGCTGGTTTGACAAGTGTTTTAAAACCTGTTTTGGTTCCATTGTTCTTTCCACAGTTGTTTTTACCAACTCGATAGGAGCGAATGTTGAAACCAAGAAAATCAAATCCCGCTTCTGTGTTCTCCTCAATCTTGTTGAGGGTATGCGTGATTCGGGTTTTGCTAGGTTTGAATTCTAGGTCTAATTCCCCTAACCATCTTGAAGCTATTTCCTTGCATTTATCTAGGGCTTGTCTATCAGGGTGCAAGATTACAAAATCATCTGCGTACCTAATGACTTGTGGTTTCCACTTATGCACTTTTCCTTCAATTTTGATTGATGTCGGAAATGCACTTAATATTGTGGTTTCTAGACCGTGGAGGGCTATATTTGCCAATAGCGGTGAAATTACTCCTCCTTGGGGAGTCCCTTCCTCTGTAGTAAAGAGGCTTCCTTTGTCTATTACCCCGGATTTAAGCCAGTCTCGGATGACTCGCTCCAATGTAGGGAATGTATTTAACTTCTCAAGTAGTTTTTGGTGGTTGATTTTGTCGAAGCATTTAGCAATGTCTGCATCTAGGACGTATTTTGCCTTCTGGCAGATTGCCGTATGTATTGCTTCGATAGCATCATGTGTAGACCTTCCTGGTCGAAAGCCGTATGAGTGAGGTTCAAACTTAGCTTCCCACTCTGGTTCTAATGCCAATTTGAGTAATGCTTGAGTTACTCTATCTCTCATAACTGGAATACCCAAGGGTCGTTCTTCATCTTTTCCGGGTTTTGGTATCCATACCCTCCGGGTTGGTAAACCACTGGCATTGACTTCCAGTGTGTTGACCATATTTATACGCTTTACGGGCGTTAGGGATTTGACACCGTCAACCCCGGCTGTTTTCTTCCCTTGGTTTTCCTGTGTAACTCGCCTTACAGCAAGACACCTTGCCGACCAGGATTTTGTCAAAAGCCTTTGCAAACGGTGGACTTTCTTAACATTTCCACTCAGGGAAGCTTGATAGATTCGACGTTGGAGCTTGAAGACTTTAACCTGGATTTTCTTCCAGGGTAAATCCTTCCATTCATACCTAGTCAGAAGCGACTGGCTCATAACTTATTAACTCTACTAATTGACTCTACCATTCAACTTGTAGTGGCTACGTCTGCTTATCCTTTGAGTTACCAAAGGCATTTGCTTCTTAACCAATCCTTCCTTCTAATTGCATCCGGTTGATACCTACTCAAACTATCGACCTGATTTGAGAGCGAAATAGAAGGTTATCCCGTTCCTGTTGTTCGTTTGGCGTTGATTTTAGGTTGTCACTGTTCACCGGATTATGCTTTGAGGGTGAAAAATTACTAACCACGTATTAGCAACCTCAGATAACCTTTACCATTTTGGTCTGGCTTATCAGTCTCTTTTAGCCAGTTCTTCTTGACGACAAATTCCTGTGACTTTGCTTTCGCTAACCATGATCAACTCTGTTAGATGGGATTCTGAATGAGACTTCCAGTTACCACCGTTTATCCCCGCTTCACCCGGTGTGATAATCAGTCGCTCGGATGGGGGATATACTGTCACCTTGTCACCACAAGGGGTAGGAATTTCACCTACACGAACAACAAGTTGTCAAGGTACAGATTTTGGAATGTTAAACATTCCTCATGTACGACTTGCCGCCAATCCTTGAGTATTTCTACTCATTTCTGGCGAACGGGTCGCACCCA
>JAAHGR010000998.1 GCA_010672425.1 Symploca sp. SIO2E6 | reverse complement strand
AAGTCATATTATCCCGATGACAAGCCAGAGAATGAAAAGGAGTATGGGGCTTGCCTCAGGCAGATTACAGCCCTTAAGAAGGGTTTAAAGGCAGCTACAAAAACTGATATCTTAGACCATGCTAACTATCACCCAGTATTAACAATCATTACTCACTTTGGAAATGCTCTAAGCTATCTGTTCAGTGAATACAAAACCAGGCAGAACACTAGATACAGAGAAAAAGTCGAGGAACGCTCTACTGTTGATAATCGAGTAGAGCTGGATTTGTCCCCATTCCTTAAGTACGCCCACTCGACTCTTTCGGAGATAGCTTCTGGAGCGTCTTTGGAGGATGTTGATTGGAGGGATGTAAGTTGTGCTGTAGCACTAGCGACCGGGCGTAGAATGGCTGAAGTTCATCTTTCTGGAGAGTTCCGGAAAACTGGAGAATATGAGCTAGCTTTCAAGGGTCAGCTAAAAGGTAAGAGGAGGAAAATTGGCAAGAAAAAACTGATAGACCATGAGTTCACTATCCCAACCCTCTTGTCAGCGGATTTAGTAAAGCAAGGAATTGACTGGCTTGATGCTAACGGTAAACGCTTCTCTAGGGATGAAGACCCTGAGAGGGTGAATCGGACTTACTCTAAGCGCTTCAATGGTCGGGATGGAATTGTCAGAGAGAACTGGGAAATTTTACCGGAGGGTATGACCTATCACAAATTTCGTGGGGCTTACTTCAGGGCTTGTGTGGTTAATGCCTTAGTTGACCCTCTAGACTATCTGAACTTTGCTAGGTCAATACTAGGCGATCGTGATGAAACTACTATCAGGGCATACCAACGTTTTGAGATAAAGTCAGGAAGTCTGACTAAGATTTAAGCGATAGAACAGGCTGGTGCTCTTTTTTTTTTGCAATCACCTCCCCCACCAGCCTGTTCTATCGCTTTTTAGCTATGGTTAAAAATGGCGGTTTTATCACAGTAATATCACACTTCACCCGCAATTCCTGTGTGCTTACTTTTTTGTGATATTACTGTGATATTACTGTGATACTTCAGTAGCTATAACCCAGCCATTGCGATCTAAACCCTCAAATCTCAGGGGGTGATGGGTTGCCAGTTTTTATCTTCTTAGACTCTATGAAAACAGCGACACTGATAGAGAATACTTTACGTCACCTACCCCCCTTTCTTAGAGAAACGCTACCAGGTGACGTAAATTTTTGAGTAAAGCCAGTGAGTATTTGTACTGAATGGGGAGGATGGGTTGCCAGTTTTTATAGATTATACTCTATAAAAACAGCAACACTGATAGAGAATACTTTACGTCACCTACCCCCCTTTCTTAGAGAAACGCTACCAGGTGACGTAAATTTTTGAGTAAAGCCAGTGAGTATTTGTACTGAGTGGGGAGGATGGGTTGCCAGTTTTTATAGATTATACTCTATAAAAACAGCAACACTGATAGAGAATACTTTACGTCACCTACCCCCCTTTCTTAGAGAAACGCTACCAGATGACGTAAATTTTTGAGTAAAGCCAGGTATTTTGCCAAACTTTGTGGGGAGTGGGTCACCAGTTAAGGGATGGGGCTGGGTGAGTGTAGTGGGTCACCAGTGTGTGGGAGTTGCGATTGCTTGATTGCACCAGCTTGCGCTGATTGCCTACGGCACGCTTCTGGAGCTAATCGCTTAGGGAGAGCTGAGGGGATTGAGTGATTAAAATCATACAACCTCTCTGTGTCAAGTCACAGAGAGTTATTGTAATAATTCGTTACATTATATGTAACAAAACGTTACATAGGAACTATCGGTTATGTACACATCCAACGAATTAGGCGTTCTCAACAACTACGCGACGGAACCACAAATGTACTATGCTGTCTATCCTTCACCATCTCAGCAGCGTAGTTATGCTTTACTAGGCGCGATCGCAACTTTGTTTGTAACTGCCTTAACTCTAACTGCACTGGCTGTGAGCTAGTTCCCCATTGATTGTTTTGCGGAAATTACCAAGGAGTAAAGATTATGACTATTGTTATTTCACTTTTGGTTGTTGGTTGGATAGCCGCTTCTGTAATTGGTACTCAAGCCTACTTCAGGGGTGAGCAGTCCAAGCCCATCCATGAGCGTAATTGGCGCTCTGGCTCTTTTGAGAAGCTGGCAAAGTCCATGACTGGCACTGAGATGGACTACAGCACTCGCGTTCCTGCTTACCCGATAGACAGTTACTTCAGCCGTCTGTTGCCTAATGAGTAAATCTTATCTGGAAGTAGCAGATGTAAACCCTAGCGCCTCTGCTAGGGGCATTTTGTAGGAGCAGTTCTGGAGTAGTCAAGAGGGTTAGTTCATAGATAAAAAGGTCAGTCATGACTGTATAAGAGGGATAGAGAAGAAGACTTTTAGGAGAAGCTATCTATATACAAGAGGCTATATCAGGAGACTGTAATAA
>JAAHGR010000997.1 GCA_010672425.1 Symploca sp. SIO2E6 | reverse complement strand
CTCTATACTGGCAAGATGCCAGTATAGAGGTGGCAACAGGCAAGCGATCGCACTTAATAATTATCCTATTTCCTACATTCAGGTAACCCTCAAGATCCCCGACTTCTTGGTTGCAACCGTAATTAACAAAGGATAAACCGGTAGAAGAAGTCGTGATCTACTACCTGAATGTTGGGTTTCGCTTTTGGTAGCTTCGATTGAGATTGTAGTCAAAGAGGTGACAACGCTTCACCCAACCTACCTTTTCGTTACTATCAGCTTTGGGTAAAAGACTTGGAGAGGATTTGGTTGTGTTTTCTGGTAGTTTTTGCTATGATTCTGAATAATGGATAAGGTGTGCGCCTGTAGCTAAAGTACAGCTTCTGATATCTTGAAGACATAAGCATCAACAAGAGGAATGTAGAAAAATACTTACCGTGGAACTGGCATCTTGCCAGTATCGAGGTGGCAACAGGCAAGCGATCGCACTTAATAATTATCGTATTTCCTCAATTCAGGTAACCCTCAAGATCCCCGACTTCTTGGTTGCAACTGTAATTAACTTGGACAAACCGGTAGAAGAAGTCGGGGATCTAGTACAAGAGGAATATAGAAAAATAGCTCACCGTGGAACTGGCATCCTGCCAGTATAGAGGTAGAATCAGGCAAGCGATCGCACTTAATAATTATCCCATTTACTCGCTTCAGGTGACGCTCAAGATCCCCGACTTCTTGGTTGCAATCGTAATTAACAAAGGATAAACCGGTAGAAGAAGTCGGGGATCTAGTACACACCCTACCATCAAAGTCGCAAAAGAAGTTTTTCATAGGCATCATGCGGTCCGATCCAGAACCAGATTATTTCATCGTTCTCAAAAATTCCAACTGCACGATGATTTAGATTTACTCTTGCAGAATAGATGGGTAAGTTGTCATGCACCTTCTTGAAATTGAGACTGGGATGCTGTGGGTTTTCACGAAAAAGACGATAAGAATCTCGAGCTTGCTGTTGAATTGTCTCATCAAGTTTTGCGTAAGCTTTCCAAAACTTTCTGGTTGTTTTGGAGATCATCAATCTTCACATTCGATAGTTTGTGTTTGACCTGCTCGATGCTCAGCAAGAGCCTCCTGTGCCAGTTCAGATAGCAAATCTTGAGATCTTGTGAACAAACTATTCCAACGCTTTTCCGAGGCAAGCTCAGCTAGAATAATTTCTGCTATGGCATCTTGATCTTGATCTGATAATTTGGAAGCCTCAGTAAAAGCTTGCTCTAGGAGTTGAGTCATAATTAAAATTTTGCTCTCTCATTACTTTTTCTCTACAATAATAACATTTGAGTGAACCACTTTCGGCACAAAGACTTGTTTCTTTAGGAATTATAAAAATAGCTCACTGTGGAACTGGCATCTTGCCAGTATAGAGGTAGAAACAGGAAAGCGATCGCACTTAATAATTATCGTATTTCCTACATTCAGGTAACCCTCAAGCTCCCCGACTTCTTGGTTGCAACTGTAATTAACTTGGACAAACCGGTAGAAGAAGTCGGGGATCTAGTACCTGAATGTTGGGTTTGGCTTTTGGTAGCTTCGATTGAGATTTTGGTCAAAGGTGTGATAAGGCTTCACCCAACCTACCTTTTCGTTACTATCAGCTTTGGGTAAAAGACTTGGAGAGGATTGGGTTGTGTTTTCTGGTAGTTTTTGCTATGATTCTGAATAATGGATAAGGTGTGCGCCTGTAGCTAAAGTACAGCTTCTGATATCTTGAAGACATAAGCATCAACAAGAGGAATGTAGAAAAATAGCTCACCGTGGAACTGGCATCTTGCCAGTATAGAGGTGGAATCAGGCAGGCGATCGCAACTAATAATTATCGTATTTCCTACATTCAGGTAATCCTCAAGATCCCCGACTTCTTAGTTGCAACCGTAATTAACAAAGGACAAACCGGTAGAAGAAGTCGGGGATCTAGTACCTGAATGTTGTGTTTGCTGCTAGTTTTTGCTATTATTCTGAATAATGGAAAAGATGTGCGCTTATAGCTCAAGCACAGCCTCTGATATCTTGAAAGCATAGGCATAAACAAGAGGAATGTAGAAAAATAGCTCACCTCTATACTGGCATCTTGCCAGTATAGAGGTGGAAACAGGCAAGCGATCGCAACTAATAATTATCGTATTTCCTACATTCAGGTGATGTTCAAGATCCCCGACTTCTTGGTTGCAATCGTAATTAACAAAGGACAAACCGGTAGAAGAAGTCGGGGATCTACTACCCGAATCTTGAGGCTAGCGCATCCCCAATTGAATGGGAGAAACACTATCTCCTCCTGCCTCCTGCCTCCTGCCTCCTGCCTTCTGCCTTCTGCCTCCTGCCTCCTGCCTACTGCCTCCTGCCTCCTATTAATTCAAACAATAGGATTAATAAAATCCAGGGGATTTTTGGCTACACCATCCTTCC
>JAAHGR010000996.1 GCA_010672425.1 Symploca sp. SIO2E6 | reverse complement strand
TACCCCTGTCTTCCACTTGTAAACAGTATGACCAATCTATCTCAAAGACGGAAACCGCGACGGGGTAGAATCTGCCCAGAGCGAACGGTATCGCTAGAGGAAATAGCAAGACGCAAAGCAGAAAGAACGAAACTAGGTCTGCGATGTAGGGAAATATTTGAACAAATTAGACCCCAACTCATCGAAAAACACTATAATTGGTTCATTGCCATCGAGCCAGATACAGGGGAATATTTAATAGACCCTAAATTTTTGGGTATTATGGAAAAGATTCGTGAACGCTACGGTGATACAAATGCTATGTTAACAACCTTTTGCTTAAACGAAAGAGGAACCTGCGGTAGGTTATGATTTCAGGCAGGTTTGGTGAAAATAGTGAGTGCAGCCGTTGCACCATTGAAGGTGAGTGCCTTCCTAAAAAGTCGTTTATCAAGACAGGTAACTTTGTCTAATTTAGCTTAAACGGTTAGTACCATTTAGATGTTGGTCTTATCTAGATTGCTCATTAGCGATCGCAAAGAACCGTTTTTATGGTATAGTCTTACAAGGGGAAAATGTGTGCGCCTGTAATCAATTATATCATGTTCGGTTGATCACTTACACTTTGGTGGCAATAAGGCTCCGAGGCAGGAGGCTCCGAGGCAGGAGGGAAGAAAGAAGGTTGCAAGGTGGAAGGTAATTATAACTGTTTATCCGAACTTGATATTACCCCCGAATCACAACCACAGCGCGATCACTTGGTGTCATGGCTAATTCTGTAGTGGTACGCTCTGCAATCGGAGGTAGTCCCTGCCGTTGATCGAAAATCACTAACCACCCTTGAGCTATCCCTAACCCTGCTAAATAACGGTCTAACTGCTCTAGTCCTGCTTTGATGGGGTCTGGGCGTCCTTCGCGCCAGACCTTTAATTCCATCCCTAAGGTAACATCACCGTACCGCAGACATAAGTCCATGCGATCGCTACCAATGGCATATTCCCGCTCTAAGGTACCACCCCCATTCACCACCCGATGTAAAAAAGCCATCAAGACTAAGTGGGGTGCTATTTCATGGTAGGGGGCACTTTTGAGTAACGGTTCACCATGCTGCCGCCAAAAGGTAAGAAAGGCTTCTAGCAGTTTCTCCGGGTCTAATTTTCCATCAGGCATCAGCCAACTCGGAGCGATTTGCGGTAAGGATGCTTGTGGTGTAGTGTTATTTGTTGTTAGTTGTTAGTTGTTTGTAAAAAACAAAAAACAAACAACTAACAACAAAGCGGCGGGCGGCTATCCCTCCCATCCCTTAAGGAATGGGCTTCCCGCCGCTTTCGGTGTATCTTGCCGTTGAATCAAGATTTCCTTGGCTTGCTCCACATGGCTAGTTTCAATCGTCTGTTGCGATTCTGGCAAAATAACTTCGACAATTTGCCTTGCTAAAGCATTGACTAACCAAGGTTGTCCCTGGGTTAACTCAAAAGACCTTTGTACTGCTTCAGGAGAAAAAACTTGACCGGTTGCAGTGGTATGTTGTTCGTAGAGCTCAGCTACTTCTATTTGGGTAAAATTACGCAGGGTTAGGGACTCTAGTTTGATATTGAAGGGACTAGAGGTATTGAGACGGTTACTGCCTCCAGATGCTATCTTATAATCCCGCACATCCCTGACCCCAATTAGAGCGAGAGCTTGGGGAAATCCTTGAGGACGGTTGGGATAACCTGAGCGCAGTTGCCGTAAGACCGCGATTAGGGTTTCGTCCCGTAACGAATCAATTTCATCAATGAAGATTACCAATGGACGGGGAGAATGCTGTGACCACTCACTTAAAGCTACACCAATACGCTGTCCTACAGAAGCTTGGGGCCACGGAGGAGGTTGCAGATCCGGAGGAAGGCGAAATTTCGCAGCATTTCTCCAGGAGTCGAGAATCGCTGCTTCTGCTATCCCTGGATCATGGGGAAAGGCAGCTCCCACTTCTACTGATAACATCACTGCGGTATATTGCCCACTGGCGGTAAGCTGTTGACCCAGAGCTAACATAGCAGTAGTTTTGCCTGTTTGCCGAGGAGCATGGATCACAAAGTAGCCTCGCCGCTCAATCAGCCGAGTTAATGCCGGTAGCCGCGCCAGAGGTGAGAGCATATAATGAATATCCATTTGGCAAGGGCCAGCAGTATTAAACCATTTGGGCATGGGATAGGTGCAGGTAGGCAATCTTCTCTATTTTAAACTCGCATCGTGCAAGCGCTCGCGTCATTGGACTCATCTCGCGATCGCGAACCCGCCCCTACAAATGTACTATATCCTAAGCTATCTTAAATGGAGAGTTTAAGAATCCCCCGTTATACTGCTCCCGCAGTTAACACCGGGAGTATGTCAAGCAACTTGAAATGATTGGTTGAAAATCTTGGGTTCTGGCAGAGGCTTTCCTTCTTCAAGATTCGTCTCAATCAAAAGTTCAAGAACCTC
>JAAHGR010000995.1 GCA_010672425.1 Symploca sp. SIO2E6 | reverse complement strand
GGCGTTTGTGCTCCTCGACTAATCCGTTATCACCCAGCGCTGCTCCTACAAAAGCTAACCACACCCGCCAAATAGTCACTAGCTCAGGTGTGGTGGGTAAGATGGCTAACATCATCACCTTCAGACGCTCTAACCCTTGGGTGTCTACTGCCGCTTGCACCATGATTTCGGCAAGACGGGTCATGATTGTTTCCAGTACAAACAGCAATAATTCCTCCTTATTACGGAAATAGTGGGTCAACACTCCCGTTGTACTGTCTAGTTCCCTGGCGATTGCTCGTAAACTAGCTCCTTTCAATCCCTCACGGCTGATTAATCCTAAAGCAGCTCTTGCTACCTTCGAGCGCCATTGAGTTTGTTTATCCACCAGAGCACTCATGTCTGCCAATTTTAATGAAGTACTTGCTTATTTTATAACAACTGTTATGATCTGAGCAGATAACAACTGTTATGATTTTTGTCCTATGGTCTTATCTTCCCTAGCTCCCCAAACTGATAATCTCCCCACATTAGAGTCTACCTTTCCAGTTGCCTGGTATGCGATCGCGGCTTCCCACAGGGTTCAATCAAAACCCCTAGGTATTCGTCGCCTCGGGATGGATTTGGTACTCTGGCGAGATATTAATGGTAAGATTGTCTGTCAAAGTCGCCACTGTCCTCATCGAGGTGTTGACTTAGCCTTGGGTAAAGTTGCTACCGAGAATGGCCACAGTTGTTTGGAATGTCCTTACCACGGATTTCAATTTGCACCGGATGGTCATTGTGTATTGATGCCTTGTGAAGGCAAAGAAGCTTCCATTAGTCCAGCAATGCGGGTTGAGTCCTACAAAGTGGAAGAATCCCATGGATTGATTTGGCTGTGGTGGGGGAATGAGCCAATGGCAGATCCGGAAATTCCTTGGTTTACCGAACTCCAGGATTATCCTTGTTATTGGGCAGATGAAGAATTAGTCTGGGATATTCATTTTACTCGTGCTGCTGAAAGTGCTTTGATCGATCTTCACCACTTTGCCTTTGCCCACCATCGTATCGCCAAATGGTTAGGGTTCGCAGATACCAAGCGTCTTGACTCTCTCGAAACTCAGGTGATTGGCCATCATATCAAAACCCAAGGTATTCTCAAGAGTGAGCAACAGGATGGACTATCCTTTCCCTTCAAGAATGAGATCTTATTCCCCAACCTATCTGTTTTTGACTTTGGGTGGGGTGGCATTAAGCTATTTGTTACCCTAACTCCGATTGATCAGGACAATACTTGGCTAAACTTTCGCTACTATGCTCCCTTCCGTTGGTCTTTCCTCAGTCGTTTGATTGCTAAAATTGCTGTCTGGTTTGAGTTGAATTTTGTTCAGCCGGATGACTATAGTTTACTCAAATCCACTGTCCCTAAACACAGTGGTTTAACAGAAAATCGATTTGTCCGTGCTGATCAAACGATTGTACATTGGCACAGATTGAACAAGCATCATCAACAGAAAGGTTTTAGGTTTTAGGTTGCTGAAACTGGCATCCTGCCAGTCATAAATGCTAGATCACAAGCTCCTAAATTTATTTATGGAATAAATCTAAAATCTTCAATCTTCAATCTTCAATTGCTTGACTGATTATAGTAGTCAAGGTATTCTAGTCTTTAGAATACCTTTTTTTTGATGAAAAAATTTACTTTACTATCTGTTACAAGTCTGATCGCTACATCTGGATTATTGGGGGGGCAAATACAACCTGCCTCTGCTTTAACTTGGGAGTGGAGTTATTCCGGTAGTGGCATAAATGCGAGTGGTACTTTGACCACTAATGATACTCCTGACGATTTGGGTTATTACTTAATTACTGGCATTACTGGTACACGTAATGACGAAACAATTACTGGATTGCAACCTACGGGGACTGCCATACCAGGAAACGAACCTTTTGAAGTTGACAATTTAATTAGTCTTAATCCTCAGCAATTAACCAAGGACGGTTTTGGATATTTCACTTCAGGAGGAAACTTTGTTAATCCGTTTTTTGCCAGTTTTTTAGAACCTCCAGGTTATTTTGAGGTTTTTTCTGCCCCACCATTTGTACCAGGTTTTGAAAATTTCGGGCCGGAAGATAGTGAATTAACCGTTAGTTTTTCTGCCACCCCCATCACCGTACCCGAACCTAGCTCCACTTTGAGCCTCCTCCTCCTCGGTACTTTTGTTACAGGTTCAGTAATCTTGCATCAGAAGAAGAAGCTCTCAGCAAAGGCTTAACTCTTAAGAAACAAGGCTCCAGGGCAGAGGGCTCCAAGGCAGAAGGAAAGCCGAAATATTAAAAACCTCTGACAAGGGGGAAAGTTTTTTACTTTCGGGTGGGGATAAGACAAGGTGGACAAGGTGGACAAGAAGACTCATGAGGAAAACCGTATAAATTATTGTTCGGTTCTTAAAAATCCCAGATGCAACATTCATCCCAGTTTTTCGTGAAACAT
>JAAHGR010000994.1 GCA_010672425.1 Symploca sp. SIO2E6 | reverse complement strand
TGTTCCCAATTGAGCTGCCTCTCTGAGCAATTGGTTATTACGATCTAGGACGCTAGAGGTAGAGAAGTAGATCACCTGTTCGCAAACCTTAGGGTTCAGTAATTCGATTAATCGAATGGTTTTGACTACATTGATATCAAAAACCTCTGCTGCTCCTCCCCAAGCAGTAGCTACTAGGATGGCTACATCGATCGTTTTCAGGAGATTGCGAAATTGGCTAATCTGCCGCAAATCTCCCTGAAAAATCGTGATGCCAGAACGAGCCTCGTAGTCAAATCCCAGTTTATCTGGGTTTCTGACCAACAAGTACAACTCGTGCTCAGTTTCAGTAATTAGCATTTCGGTGATGTAGTGACCAATGCAACCACTAGCACCTGTTAAAAAAATCCGCTTGGGGGTCATGCTTGGGTTCACAGTGCAGGTATGGCAATAATAAATTAGGCGTGAACTGCTAGCAATTCATCCACTTTTTTAGCAGTCACTTGCTTGGCAGTTTCAAAGAAAAATCTCACATTGTCCTCCGGAGTGTTTGGTAAGACGCCGTGACCAAGATTGAAGATATGACCTGTATTACCCGCTTTGCGAATATTGTCGAGGATGCGATCGCGAATAAAGTCTTGGGAGCCAAAGAGGGCACCGGGATCCATATTTCCCTGAACCTTCATCTGATAACCCAAGCGCTGTCGCGCCTCTGCCATATCTACTGTCCAGTCTACACTGACAATATCCACTCCTGATTGTCCCATGCGTTCTAATACACCGGCACTACCACTAATGTAAAGGATTAGGGGTGTATCTGGGTGAGTTTGCTTAACTTGACGTACTACTTGCTGTTGATAGGGTAGAGCAAAAGTTTCGTAGTCTTGGGGACTCAGGTGACCAGCCCAGGAGTCGAACAGCTGTACCACTTGAGCTCCACTCTCAATTTGGTAACGGACATAGACAGCGATCTCATCAGCAATCTTACTCAAGAATTGATGAAGCATGGCCGGTTCAGAGAAAGCCATACGTTTGATGTTGGAGTAATTTTTGGAAGTTTTACCCTCAATCACATAAGCCGCCAGAGTCCAAGGCGCACCAACAAAACCTAGTACCGTTGCATCGTTACCTACTTCCTCTCGCAGTGCCTTTAAAATCTTCCGGATAAATGGCAGCTGATCTAACTCTATCGGATGTAGTTGGTCAATTTGGGCTTGAGTGCGAATTGGTGGGTCAATAACTGGTCCCTTGCTTTCTTTGATATCGAAGGGAATACCCATTGCTGGTAGGGGTGTAAGAATATCAGAGAACATGATTACCCCATCCGGCTTAAAAGCCTCCCAGGGTTGCAAGGAAATCTCAATAGCAATGTCTGCGTTTTCTGACCTTTCCCGGAATGAAGGATATTTATCTCGTAAATCTCGATACACCTTCATATAACGACCCGCCTGCCGCATCATCCACACCGGTGGACGATCTAACTTTTCACCTCGAGCTACCCTTAATAGGTAAGGATCCTGGGTTGAACCATTCATCTAATTTTGACCACAGATAGTTTTTTAATGCATTTGTTAGCTTATCATTCTCTGATTACTCTTACGTAATACTTATGCAAATCTACTGACAACTTTCCCGTGAAGCCCGGTTTCGATCCCCCCTAACCCCCCTTAACAAGGGGGGGACCGGATTTAAAGTCCCCCGTGGAACACAAAGAGAAGCATCCTCTGGCAACTCCTGTGGAACCAAAAGCGTTCGCAAAGCGTTCTCATGAAGGAGTAGCATCCTCTGGCTTCCCCCTTTGAAAGGGGGACGGGAGGGGGATTCAAGGGGGACAGAAGAGGGATTCCCTT
The DNA here is from genome assembly GCA_010672425.1 of Symploca sp. SIO2E6. Taxonomy (GTDB): domain Bacteria; phylum Cyanobacteriota; class Cyanobacteriia; order Cyanobacteriales; family Coleofasciculaceae; genus Caldora. The sequence goes on along the minus strand of JAAHGR010000994.1, from coordinate 628 downwards.
GATATTAGCGTGCAACCAATCCACTTCTGAAAACATCCTGATTTTACTCTCAAACTTCGGTATCTGGATCAATAAAAGAGAAATTACTAATTACCGAGGTTAACTCATGTCTGTAGCAAAACAGAAATCTAGACAACTAATTTGGGTAAAGTTAACAGTTCTGGCATTACTGCTAGGAACTAGTGGCTGGACGATTACTGCCTGCCAACAGTCAGATACAGAGAGTGAGTCCACTGAGCAAGATGCGGATCAGCAAACCGAAGCTGAACCCCAGAGTGAGGCGGATAAAAAGTATGAAGAGGAAGGAAAAGACACAACTGATGATGACGATCCCGAATAACTAAAGCTGGTTTTACAATAAGATACTAGGGTCGGTCGGACAAGGAGGACAAGGAAGGAAAGTAGACAAGGAAGGAAGAAGATGAATGTATATTTACTCTGGCTCTGACCCTAGATTAGGAGATATATCTCCTAATCTTTCTTGGTCTACCTGATATTGTAAGCTGACAGCTAAATGCTGATAACCTAATATTATGGAAATTCACAATTCTCTTCCAACAACCCTGCGACTTAGACGTCAACGCCTTGCCCAAAAGATTGCTTTCCCGGTCATTCTCTGGTCAGGGAG
>JAAHGR010000993.1 GCA_010672425.1 Symploca sp. SIO2E6 | reverse complement strand
GTTTTACCTTTACCTGCGATCGCTTCAATTAAAATAGTGCAATAGGGTAATGCTTTGACCCTCATACCTTAACCTAACCTCCCAACCCCCTTCCCTTGTAGGGAAGGGGGAGCCGGAAAGCCCCTCTCCTCTTAGGGGAGGGGTTTGGGGAGGGGTCAGACCCCACATCGATTCCCAACAGTATCTTGCTCATGGTCAGTTCTCCTTCTGTTCCCAGCACACAAACCAATTTCTCCACCGAACTCGCCGAACGAGGTTGGCGTATGGTCAACTATACCCAAGCTGATGGTAAGATAGACACCGTTCAAGTTCCTCTCACTGCTGAAGAATTTCTCCACCCTCAGGAAGGTTTTCATTTGCCCAATAGTACTTTTCACTCTGGATATAGCAGGTCATGCCAAAGATGTCTTGGCCTGTCACTATGCTAACAACCCTAATGTTGGTGTTTTCCGGGACTTGTTAGTTGAATGGGATATTCCCGGACAAAAAGACCACTGTCCAGATACCTTTGTTGCTTTTGGTATTAGTAACAAAGACCAAGAGCGCTCGAAATTCATTGTTGCCAATGAAGGGGTTCGTCCTGTTTTGGTGTTGGAAGTAGTCTCTCCTAATTATCGGAAGGAAGACCGGGAGATTAAGGTTATTCAGTATGCTCGAACTGGAGTACAGGAGTATGTGATTGTAGATCGCCGCCGTCAAAAGGGAAAATTGCTGGAGGAAGTGTTAGGCTATCGTTTAATTAAAGGTATTTACCAACCAATCGCTCCCGACTCACAAGGACGTATCTACTGCCAGACAGTAGGATTACTGATGAGCTTGCAGTCAGGATGTTTGGTGATTGAAGATGCTAATACCGGTAAACGTGTGCTTTCTTCTTTGGAGTTGGAGATCCAACATCGGGAGTTGAAAGCTATCCATCAGAAATTGAAAGCAGCTAAGGAATTAGCACAACAACAAGCCGCAGAGATGGAGGCAGCTAGAGAATTAGCACAACAGCAAGCAGCAGAAATGGAGGCAGCTAAGGAATTAGCACAACAACAAGTAGCAGAGATGGCGGAACTACTGAAGCAGTATCAGAAATGTCTTGGAGAGTTACCGGAATAAGATTTAACCTAACACCTAATACCTAAGACCTAACACCTAACTTGCTACACTCCCTGCTGCAAAAATTTGATTAGCAGTCAACCCAAGAGTAGGGAAAATTGAGGAAACAAGCTGCTCTTCATGGCGAAAAATCTGTTTTTGGTACTTATCCCCATCTAGAGTGCAGATAGTCAGAGTCGGTTGCTTAGGGTTGCCAATATAGTCTCTACCTCCTAACCCTAAATAATCTACAATCCAGTATTCAGGGACACCAAACAAAGCATAATCTTCAGTTTTGCGGGCATAATCATTTTGCCAATTGCTGCTGACAACCTCAACGATGAGTTTAATGGAACTGCCTAAAGTAATCACAGGTTCTTTGTGCCATAAGGGTTCATGAACCAATTGCTTTTGATCTAATACTAGTAGATCTGGACGAAAAGCTGTTTGAGTACCTAATACCAAATCCGCTTTTAAAGGTACAATATCACAATTGGCTCAAGCCTTTGATATAGGATGATTTGGTCGATATGGGTAATCAGCCTATGTAAACCGGATTTGGTATAAAACCTTGACAAGACAGCGATAAGGGATTAAAAAATCCTCATTGTTGTTGTCAATGGCGACATTTAGTTTTCGACCAATAAAGGCAGCAACCTGTTCATGAGGGCCAGTAGGTTCCATCTCGATTAATTCTCCATCAATGAGTTCATAACAATCGTTGTCGCCATAGTGCTCAATGAATTCACTGATGGTTAATTGTTGTGGCAGCAGCTGAACCATTAGATGTTAGGTATTAGGTTAACATTGTAGAACTGTGGAACTGGCAGGATGCCAGTAAAGTGGAACTGGCAGGATGCCAGTAATAGTGGAACTGGCAGGATGCCAGTAATAGTGGAACTGGCAGGATGCCAGTAATAGTGGAACTAGTGGCGTGACACACTTAAAATGAGGGAATAGATTTTGGCTCAAACCCTTATTTGACAAGGAAGCCGTCGATTTACTATTACACCATTTTAGCTGTGTCACGCCACTAGCATCCTGCCAGTAAAGTGAAACTAGCATCCTGCCAGTGGGTTAATACCATAATACTCAACTAGGCAACCTGTAACGGCTTTGTGGGAAAACTTCTGGTTTCCGGTAAAGGTTTATCCTCCTGAGTCAGCATCTCAACGAAAACCTCAATCACTTCCTGACCATTTTTGGCAGCTTCTTCATAAGTTCTACCATGGGTATGAAACTGCTGCCAGGGAAATTCAGGTAAGTGAACTAAGAAAAGCTGATCCTCCTCTGACCATTGAATCACCATGCTGTAGTGATAGCACTTCCAAGACTTCAAACTTAACAGTTACTTTGGCATGGCTATCCGTATCTT
>JAAHGR010000992.1 GCA_010672425.1 Symploca sp. SIO2E6 | reverse complement strand
TGGTTGTTGGTTGTTGGTTGTTGGTTGTTGGTTGTTGGTTGTTGGTTGTTGGTTGTTGGTTGTTGGTTGTTGGTTGTTGGTTGTTGGTTGTTGGTTGTTGGTTGTTGGTTGTTGGTTGTTGGTTGTTTGTTGTTGGTTGTTTGTTGTTTGTTGTTTGTTGTTTGGGAATGGGGAATATAGCGTTTCCAAATGAGTCGTAAATCTCGATTGTCGTTTTTTTTAATAAATGGTTGAAACTCCTCAACAAATAAATCTGATAGCTGTCGCTGTAGTTGTTGTCATTCTGGCTACTCTTGCTTTTTTCCTACAGAAGACAGTTGTGACTTCATCCCTGTTCCAAAAAGGGGTTAGATTCTATGAACAAAAAGATTACCATTACGCTGAGGTGGTTTTTCGTCAAGTGATTGAGCGCCAATCTTCTAATGAAATGGTTTCTGTGCTGTTGGGGAAGACGCTGCTGAAGCAAGACAAGTTTGGTGAGGCAATTGCTCTATTGCGGAAATTAGTGCATAGTTCACCCAAAAATATCGATGGTTATTTGGGATTGGGGGAGGCTTTGATTAAACAGGGGAAACCAGGAGAGGCGATTGCTGTGTATCGGGAATTAATTCGCCGCACTCCTCAAAATACAGAAATTACCCTGCACATAGGAGCAATTCTAGCTAAGGAAGACAAATTAGAGGAAGTAATCGTTAGTTACCAAGAATTGTTGCAAGAAAATTCTCAGCAAGCAGTGGTCCATTTTAACTTAGCTAATCTGCTTATGGCACAAGGAGATGTGGAAGGAGCAATCTGTGAGTATCAAGAGGCAATTCGTCTCAAAATCAAAAAACCAGTTGCTTACTGGTACTTAGGAGATGCTTTAAAGCAACAAGGTAAGCCAAATGAGGCATTAGCTGTGTGGCGGGAAGGAATAAAGCTCGATTCTAATGATACCGTGGGGATGTCAAGAATTAAGCTGGTTCTCAGGGAACAAGGGAAATTGGGTTAATATTAGGAATTGGGAATTGGGAAGTGGGAATTGGAAAGAGTCTATCTAACACCTAACACCTAACACCTGAAGCTTCTTGTACTAAGACGTAGGGTTGTACAATCAAAGCTTGAAAACGCTTGGTCGTGTCAGTATTCCAAATGTTGAGTTCCTCAGAAAAGGGTTTATGAACTAGTTGTTCGCTAATCCAATGTTGTACTGAGAGCACATCGTCATTAGCGATCGCTACTCCCACATCCAGCAAATCTAGTTCTTTGGTTACCACCACCACCGCATCCCTTTTGACATGGGGAATTAGCCATTCCCAGGTAGCTTCATCCAATGCTTCTGCTAGTTGTGCTTTTAAATCCTGCATATTTGCGTCCCTGACCATCAGTTAGGTTTATGTTACAATATTTATTTGTACAGTGGGAATTGGGAATTGGGAATTGGGAATTGGGAATTGGGAATTGAAATTTATCATCTCTTTTTTCAATCTACCACCTACTACCTACCACCTAACACCCAATGAACGTATTCCAAATTATCTGTCTCCCTTTACCGACTTTACTGCTAGGACTTTCTCTGGCAGGAGGATTAAGAGCTCAAACACTGCCCCTTGCTGAAAATCTGATTAACTTGAACTCTACCATAGGAGAAGAGTTATTGATAGAGAGTCAGGCAAGGCAAGATTATTTGCCCCTAAGTATTCAGTTTGTCACCCAAAGAAACGGTGCTTACTGTGGAGTCGCCAGTATGGTTATGGTGTTGAATGCTCTCTCGGTTCCTGCCCCAGAAACCCCTGGGATTGCTAAATACAACACTTTTACCCAAGATAATTTTTTTAATGCCAAAGCCAGAGAAGTGATTACCCCTGAAATTGTTTCTCGTCAAGGCATGACTTTAGCTGAATTGGGCGGACTCTTAGAAAGCTATCCAGTAACAGCCCAAGTGTACCACGGTGGTGATGTCACCTTGACAGAATTCCGCAATTTGGTGGTTAAGAATTTGCAAGAGCCTAACAATTTTGTCTTAGTGAATTACTTGCGAAAAACTATTCGTCAAGAAATAGGAGGACATATTTCCCCAGTAGCTGCTTATAACCAAGAGACAGACCGTTTTCTAATTTTAGATGTTTCCCGCTACAAGTATCCCCCAGTTTGGGTAAAAGCCGAGGAACTTTGGCAAGCGATCGCAACTATAGATTCTACCTCCGGTAAAACCAGGGGGTTTGTATTGGTCAGTTCCCAGTGAAGGAGATGGGGAGACAAGGAAGACAAGGAGGACTATTCTCTATTCCCAATTCCCAATTCCCAATTCTAAATTCTAAATTCTAAATTCTAAATTCTAAATTCTAAATTCTAAATTCTAAATTCCTTCAATATACTGGCTATCAAATGAGCGACAGCTTACAGCATGGCAGACGCTTCCGGACTCTCAACATTATTGACGATCACAACCGTGAACTCTGCTGGCTCGAAATAGGCATGTCACTCACCG
>JAAHGR010000991.1 GCA_010672425.1 Symploca sp. SIO2E6 | reverse complement strand
TTTTCAATCCTCTGAGACCATCAAGTATACTGTCGTAGGAGATGGGGAGGAGGTCTGGATTTATCGTCATGATTCGGCAGAATATGCCGTGACTAACTCTGAAGATTTTTCGGAAATGTTTTTGATTGGCTTTTCGTCTCTCATATTTGTAGAGTTCTCGACATCTATTAGAGAATCTTTCTCAGAAGTAGAAATTACCAGGGAGAATATTATTAATCTGATTGAAATATTTTTAACGTCTAATGATTTTCAGTCTGATGCTCCTAATCTCAGTGGTAGTAGGCAGACTATTCAAGATCAAGAATACTATATGTACGAATATAGAGTACCAGAAGAGGACATGCTCTTTAATGCCTTCGTTAACCCAGAAACTGCCACGTTGGAGCAATTGCAATTTACTGTAGAAGACGAAGGAATCGACTTTGTGTTCACCGAGAACATTATTCAACGAATTGCCGAGCCATTGATTGCTGCTGATGCCTTCAGTTTTTCACCACCTCCAGGATCTACCATGGTGGACTCCATTTCTATTGAACCGTTTTAGGTAATTGGGAATTGGGAATTTGGAATTTGGAATTTGGAATTGGGGATTGGGGATTGGGAGTGTTAACCAACTGCTAGGTTATCGCTAGGGCGGGTTTTGTGCAAAAGTTATTGATAAATGCGATAAGGGTTACGCTAAACCCGCCCCTACAAATATACAGAATTTGTTTCTAATATCAATTCTGGTTGTATTGGAATGATTAATAATTTGGTTTTTTGGTTAGAAAACATAGACACTGGCGGGCGCAAGCATTGCGCCCCTACCAGAGTGAATATTATACCAATGTAGCCGGAATTGATATTATACCAAATCCGCCGCTGAAGGATATCCTTGAATAAGGCAGCACCATGTTTAGCTCCAGTTTTCTGAGTTTACCCAAGGCTACTGCTGCACTGCTACGAACTGATGCATCCACCTGTTGATCTTTGAGGATGTTGGTGATTTCTGGAATATAGGGTTTAGCTGCTTCCCCCAAGTTACCCAAAGCTACTGCTGCACTGCTACGAACTAATGCACTCACCTTTTCATCTTTGAGGGAGTTGAGGATATTAGGAATATAGGGTTGAGCTGCTTCCCCCAAATTACCCAAGGCTTCCGCTGCACTGCTACGAACTGATGCACTTACCTTTTCATCTTTGAGGAAGTTGAGAATATCAGGAATATAGGGTTGAGCTGCTTCCCCCAAATTACCCAAGGCTTCCGCTGCACTGCTACGAATTGATGCACTCACCTTTTCATCTTTGAGGAAGTTGAGGATATCAGGAATGTAGGGTTGAGCTGCTTCCCCCAAATTACCCAAGGCTCTTGCTGCACTGCCACGAACATATTCGTTCACCTTTTCATCTTTGAGGAAGTTGAGGATATCAGGAATGTAGGGTTGAGCTGCTTTCCCCAAATTACCCAAAGCTTCCGCTGCACTGCCACGAACCCATAAGTTTACCTGTTCATCTTTGAGGATGTTGAGGATATCAGGAATATAGGGTTTAGCTGCTTCCCCCAAGTTACCCAAGGCTTCCGCTGCACTGCTACGAACTGATGCACTCACCTGTTCATCTTTGAGGATGTTGAGGATATCAAGAATATAGGGTTGATCAGCTTTCCCCAAATTACCCAAGGCTTCCGCTGCACTGCTACGAACTGATGCACTCACCTGTTCATCTTTGAGGATGTTGGCGATTTCAGGAATATAGGGTTGAGCCGCTTCCCCCAAGTTACCCAAGGCTTCCGCTGCACTGCTACGAACTGATGCACTCACCTGTTCATCTTTGAGGATGTTGGCGATTTCAGGAATATAGGGTTGAGCCGCTTCCCCTAATTTACCCAAGGCTAATGCTGCACGGCTACGAACCCATGGATCCACCTTTTCATCTTTAAGGGTGTCTGCCAATTTTTTAGCAAGAGCCTCCGGTTTCTTAACCACCCCTTCCAAGTCTTGCGGTTCATATTCAGCTAGTTGCTCGAGAGCATATTCCTTCACCCGGTAATATTCATCATCAAGGGCAGCAACAATACCATCAATCTGCCAAGATTGATGTTTAATACCATTAATCTGCCAAAATAAAAGTTTAGGCGGTTCCTGGGCACTCACCCACAGGAAAGAGAGAAAGAGGGTAAGCAAAAGGGTAAAATAGAATAAAAAAAGGTAGGAGAGCTTTCGGGTTTGGCGGGAAATTTTGGGCATGGCTACTCGATTAAGAATATTAGAAGTAGTCATTAGCAAGGCGAACCAACTTATCCTGATTCTGTGGCAGGACAACAATTAGTGCATTATAGCAATCCTCTAAATATTGACCGTGAATTAGCGATCGCATTACTACTGGCGTGACACACTTAAAATGTAGGTTGGGTCGAGGCAACGAGACCCAACACAACTCCCTCCCGTGTTGGGTCACTTTCTAAAGCTCTACCCAACCTACCTATTTCATCATTTTAGA
>JAAHGR010000990.1 GCA_010672425.1 Symploca sp. SIO2E6 | reverse complement strand
GCCCCAAGGTCTTCGGCCGCGCGCATCGCCTCTGACAGATGTGCGCCGAGCGAAAGAATCGCCACATTTGAGCCTTGCTTGAGGATGCGGCCCCGTCCGATGGGCAGGATCTCACCCTCCTCAGGAAGATCGACACCTAGTACAAAGTAGGAAAAGACTACTGGGGATAAGGTTAACAAAATTTGGATTTTTATTGGTTTTTAGGAGGAAAATGTTGCCATGATTAGTACTTTACTGCCCTCAGTGCTGGGTAAAGCTTCGGAATTAGGGGTTAGCTTATTTGAAGAAACAGCTCCCATTGAGCTGTTGGCCAATGCTTCTGCTGAAGAGGTAGAAGTAGTTATCCGAGCCGTCTACCGCCAGGTGTTAGGGAACACTCACCTGATGGAGAGCGATCGCCTCACTGTTCCGGAATCTCAGTTGCTCAACAGAGAAATTACGGTACGGGAATTTGTCCGGCAAGTAGCACAGTCGGAACTTTACCAGAACCGCTTTTTCGAGAATTATTCCCAACTGCGTTCTATCGAGCTCAATTTCAAACACCTGCTCGGACGCACTCCAGAAAGTCAGGAAGAACTTAGCCTTCACGTCCAAATTCTTAATGAAGAAGGCTATTGGTCAGAGATCGATTCCTACCTTGATAGCAATGAATATCTTGATGCTTTCGGCGATAACATCGTTCCCTATTACCGAGGCTACAAGACCCAGCCAGGACGCAAAGTGGTTGGTTTCACTCACCTGTTCCAACTCCTGCGGGGCTCTTGCGGTAGCGATCGCTCCATTTTTATGGCAAATCGCTCTCCTTTGCAGCGATCGCTTTTCACCAACCAGCCGAGCATGATCTCTCGTCTCTCATCCCCTCCTGCACCGGTAACTGATGCTCAACAACTGATCGCTAAGGCACTAGGTCTCAAGACCTATTCCTCCGTCAGTCCTCAGGCAACTCCAAGCACTGCACCGACTGATTTGGAATTGGAAACAGCTTTGCAGCACCAGTACCAAGCTTTTGAAGATGAGACTCCGATTGAGTTGTTACCAGCTTCTTCGGAAGGGGAAGTGGAAACTGTGATCCGCGCTGTCTACCGGCAAGTATTGGGCAATGCCCACGTCATGGAAAGTGAACGCCTCACTGTGCCAGAATCTCAGCTCAAACGAGGGGAAATAAGTGTCCGGGAGTTCGTGCGCCAGATAGCTAAGTCAACACTCTACCGCTCTCGATTTTTCGACAACTGCCCCCGCTACCGCTCCATGGAGTTGAATTTCAAACACCTTCTCGGTCGTGCTCCTGATGACTATTCTGAGACATTCTCTCACAGTCAAATCCTCGATCAAGGAGGCTTCGAGGCGGAGATCGATTCCTACCTCGACAGCGACGAGTATCAAGAGGCTTTTGGGGAAAACATCGTGCCCTATTACCGGGGTTACCGAACCCAGACTGGCAAGAAACTGCTTGGGTTTACCAATACCTTCAAACTCTACAAGAGCTTGTCTACCAGTGACAAGGCAGGAGTAGAAGGTAACCAGCCTCGGTTGGCGCAGCCCCTCATGTACAACAATCCTGAAGGAATAGCCCCAGTCACAGATATCCAGAAATTGATAGCTGAGGCACTCACTCCGAAACCCTGGCTGGTAAAAATACCCGTGGAAGTACAACCAACACAAGAGGAGTCTGCCTTACAGCGCCAGTATCAGGAACAGGAAGCCCTCTTGGAGACCTTACACCAACAATTGGCCGAGTTACGACCTTCGGCAACTTTTGGTGAGCAAACCTTAAGCAAGTGGCAGTCTGTGGAAGCAACTCCTCCAGCAGAGCCAACCTATTCCTCGCCTCTGGAGCGCCTCTTTATCGAGGAATCCCCACAACTACCCTCCGAATCCCTGGAACGGCTGATTCAAGAACAAGCTGAGGAAATTGCCAACTTAGAAGCTCAAATTGCTGATTCCCGCCGTTGGGCTGCCTATGGGGAAACACAGTTGAATAAGTGGCAACGTCGTTCGTTGTCTATTAGGTAGATTGAACAGGGAATTTTAGATAGAGCGAGAACCACTCCGAAAAACTGAGTGTAGCTCTGCCGGTTCTAGGGGAATCTCCCCCCTCTGCGTTGCTAAAGGGGGGAGAGGATGTTAACACGACTGATACATTTGTTGGTTTTGGTTCCTTAACACTCAAAAAGTATAAAGCTAGAATAGCTGTTATCCGAAACTTGATTTATTCCATAAATAAATTTAGGGGCTTGTGACCGTTTTATTCTAAAATCTAAAATCTAAAATCTAAAATTTCTCTGGTCAATTACTGTAACAGTGGAAAATCCAGTAATTTGGTTGATGGCAACTTTACACCGAGGATAGCAATGAAATTAGCTGAACTGAGGAAAAAAGGGTATCAAGCTTTAGTTGACTCTTTAGGTGTTGTGGGAATGCTCCGCTTCCTCCAACAACTGGAAGTTGGTTATGGAGATTACACAACTGAACGACAGCAG
>JAAHGR010000099.1 GCA_010672425.1 Symploca sp. SIO2E6 | reverse complement strand
CTGGTTCCCTGCTGGACATCACTACTGATATCCAGAAGTGACTTTTTCAGTTTGGGATTAGCACACTGATCAGATAAGACACCAAGGCAGCGAACCATCGCTACACCGGCATCCACCATAGCCGCAAATTGACGGGAAAAGACGGCTTTGTCTTTGACTGAGACCGTGGTAAACTTTTCTCCCAATTGCGATAAGTCAAGATCAAAACCTGCTTTGCTAACTTTGCCGATATTGCTATATCTATTTTTGAGTATTGCACGGGCTTGTTCTTGGGAAATCGCCTCAACTTTCTCTTTCTTAGCGTTTCCTTGAAAGTCTCTAACTTCAGCGATGAAAGTAGCCATGGTTTTTAATTAGGTGTTAGGTGTTAGGTGGTAGGTGTTAGGTTAGGTACTAACACCTCATCTATACTTAGCGAGAAGTCCTTCCTGTTCTTGCAGCTGTCTTAGCACCAGCACCCATACCGCCTCCTGCACCAGCAAGAATACGCTGCATCTCCTCAGGCTTAGAACTCTTGGACACTGCCATTTCAAAGGAGATAGTTCCAGCTTTAACTAAGTTAGCCAAAGCCTGTTCCATCGTCTGCATTCCCATTTTCATACCCGTTTGAATAGCAGAGTAAATACCAGCAACCTTCCCTTCTCGGATGAGGTTAGAAATAGCTGGGGTGACGATCATGATTTCTTGAGCCATTACCCTGCCAAACTCACCAGGTTTTGGGTTTTTCTTCTTGGCTAAGCATTGACTAAACACTGCAACTAGAGAGTTGGACAACTGGGCTCGGACTTGACCCTGCTGTTCTGGCGGAAACACGTCTAGCATCCGGTTCACTGTCTGAGCTGCGGAGCTAGTATGCAGTGTACCCATGACTAAGTGACCAGTTTCCGCTGCACTAATTGCCAGAGAAATTGTCTCTAAGTCTCGCATTTCCCCTACCAAGATCACATCTGGATCTTCCCGGAGAGCAGCTTTCAAAGCATTAGCAAAGCTTTTAGTGTCTTCTCCCTTTTGCCGTTGGTGAACTAAGCTTTTGATATTAGGAAAAACATATTCAATTGGGTCTTCTACGGTTAAAATATGTTCCGGCCTAGTTCGATTAACTAAATCAATCATGGCTGCTAGGGTAGTAGTCTTGCCAGAACCAGTCGGTCCAGTGACCAAAACCAATCCCCTTGGTCTTTCACTCATTTCTCGCACCACATCTGGTAAACCCAACTGATCAAAGTTAGGAATCTTGGAAGACAAAGCTCTCAAGCAAGCAGCATAGTAACCACGCTCTTTGTACACATTAACCCGGAAGCGAGCTAATCCCTTGACACCATAAGAACAGTCAAGCTCCCAGTTTTGCTCTAATTCCTTACGCTGTGAATTATTGAGCATACTGAAGATCAGCCTCTGACATTCTTGGGGGCTTAGGGGGTCTTCAGCGAAGGGTTGCAGTTTGCCACTGATGCGGAAATAGACGGGAGCCTGGGCTTGGATGTGCATATCTGAGCCGCCCATCTCAACCATCTGCTCCATCAAGTCTTCAATCATTAATTCCATAGTACTGTTTCCTTATGTTGACACTCCCCGTACACTTCGTGACGGGGATTCTAAGCTCACCGTAGCCACTTGCTCTAGCAGGGTTGCCCCAACTAGCGTAGAGGTAGCTACTCCCTTAGCGTTACTTCGAGGATGCCCTCCCCTAGATTTGGCTTTGAGCAAAATATTTATTGCTGCATTGGTGTCCCGATGAAGAACACAACCACATTGACAGATATGAGTCCTGGTGCTTAGAGATTTCTTGACTACCCGTTTGCACTGGCTGCACTCTTGTGATGTGTACTGTGGTGGAACAGCAACAGCTAGTTTCCCAAACTTGTTAGCGAAATACTCTATCCACTGTCTGAACTGATACCAACTCGCATCAGCTATGGATTTTGCTAGAGAGTGGTTCTTGAGAAGATTGCTAACTCTTAAGTCTTCATAGGCTACTAAGTCGTTAGACTTGCATACGTTACGTGCTAATCTTTTAGCATGTTCATTCCGTTGCCTACTTACTCTTAAGTGTTTCTTGGAGTATCTAGCCCTTGCCTTGCAGCGTCGAGTTGAACCTTTGTGCTTTTTATAGATACTACGTTGAGCTTGCTTGAGGTCAGACTCAGCAATTCTTAGAAATCTAGGATTGGGTTCTTGGTAGCCATTGGAGTCGGTATAAAATGACTCCAGGCCAACATCTAATCCAATCTCTCTCCCTGTTTGGGGCTGGACATCAATAGATTCAACATCGATACAAAATTGGCAATAATATCCATCAGCTCTACGCAATAAGCGCACTCGCTTGATAGATTGAACAGGATAGGTGTGAATGTTCCACTTTCCTAACAACTTTAACTCACCAATACCCTTTTTATCAGTAATAGTGAGTCGTCGCTTGGTAGAATGAAGTGCCCAGCCTGTAGTCTTGTACTCAACTGAACGGTTATTTTTCTGAAAACAGGGAAACCCTTTCTTCCCTGGTTTCTTGGACTTGCAGTTATCGTAGAAACGACTAATTGACAACCATGATCGTTCAGCAGAAGCTTGACAAGCCATTGAGTTAAGGTCTTTAACGAATGGAAATTCGCTGCGTAGTTCTGTAGAATACTTGTTGAGGTCAAAACGTTTGATTTTAGCTTCTTTGGGTGCGTCTATCCAGTAACGCAAACATTTATTACGGACAAACTGAACCGTCCTAATTGCTTTATCAATTGCTCGATATTGAGCCAGTTTTGCTTTGATTTTGTATTCGAGAACTAGCATTGATTCGACCTCCTCTCAATATTAGTATTGTACAACGATTTAATCCTGAAAACGAGGGGTCATACAATAAGGACAATCTAGCCAATCCTGTTGTAATTCAGCAGAGCAATTCCGACAAGTGAGAGAAGTCTTGCGTTTGGCTTTGAGTTCTGCTTCCAAACCAGAATCAGTAAATGTTACTCGTTCCACTTCATCAAGGGTGGTGTAACCTTGCCTTACTAGGTTTAAACTGTAGGCTAACAAGGTGGTCATGCCCTCTTCTACTGCAGCCTCCTTAATCCTGTCGGCATTCGCTTTTTCGCTGATTAAGGTCTGTAACCGCTCATTGACTTGCATCACCTCATAGACGCCAACACGTCCTTTGTAACCATTGCCATTGCATTTACCACAGAGTGTACCTTGCACTCTAGCTTCGGCTATTTCATCAGTTGTCAGAGTGTTAGCTTTGTAAAAAGTTATTTCCCCTTCATTGGAGGCTGCTAGACCAAATCTTGCCAATTCATTGGCGTTGGGTTGATAGGCAATCCGACATTCACTACAGACTCTTCGCATTAAGCGCTGTGCCAATACGCCAATAAGAGCACCGGAAACCATGAAGGGTTCAACCCCCATTTCATCCAAACGGGGGATTGCCCCAGCGGCATCATTGGTGTGTAGGGTAGTTAAGACCAGGTGACCTGTGAGAGCAGCTTCAATCGCTGTTTTAGCTGTCTCTGGGTCTCGTGTCTCACCTACCAAAATCACATCCGGGTCTTGACGTAGAAAAGACCTCAGAATTGAGGCAAAATCCATCCCCTTTTCCCGCAAAACCTGTACTTGGGTAATACCTGGTAATGAATATTCAATCGGGTCTTCCGCTGTACTGATGTTTACTCCAGGGTCATTTCTCTCTGCCAGTATTGAGTACAAACTCGTGGATTTCCCTGAACCAGTCGGTCCTGTTACCAAGATTAGTCCAAAGGGACGACTTGCCATCTCCCTGACTATTTCCAGGGTCTCTTGGTCGGTAATTAACATATCTAAACCCAATTGGGTAGATTCGTTATCCAAGATCCGCAATACTACCTTCTCCCCATAGCGGCTAGGTAAAGTACTGACCCGGAAATCCACCTTGCGACCCTGATACATCCGCCGAATCTTACCATCTTGGGGCAGTCGTCGTTCAGCAATGTCAAGCTCTGACATAATTTTGAAGCGGGCGGCAACTGCTGGGGAAATTTTCTTGGGAAAAGGTTTATCAAATGCTCGACGTAGTACCCCATCTTTGCGGAAGCGTATGCGCAAATACTCTTCCTGGGGTTCGACATGGATATCGGAAACACCTTCTTGTAGAGCCTTAGCCAGGATTTTGTTCACCAGGTTAATCACCGGAGCCCCTTCTGCTCCCTTTAAAGATTCACCTAGATCCGCTTCCCCTTCATCTTCTGCTTCTTGTAAATCAATATTGTCTAAATTCTCAAAATCAGCAGTAACGTCTACCGAGTCAGCTGCTTCCTGCTGCTTCTGGCGTTTGAGTTGTTCCTCCAGATACTCATCAATCAACCTTTGATAGTCTTCTGGGGTGATAACCATCCGTCGTAAACCAATACCCCGAGGTCTCAAGATGCGGTTGAGGTCATCCTGGGCGTCCAGATTATCAGGATCAGCCATTGCCACCAGGACTGAGGGAGGTTCAGTATCAGTTTTGGATACGGGAACCAAGCGACAACGACGACAGATATCAATGGGAATCAGCTCATCAATGAGTTGACCAACTTGACTACCAGCAATATCACTAATTTCTGGATCGAGAGAATCAACTCCATAAAGGATTTTTAATTCAAACAGCTGCTGCTTCTTATACTGACGCAGTAATTCCGGTGACAATTGACGCCCCGTAATCTGCTCAATAATTTCTGTCAGGGGTCTTCCTGTCTTACGAGTTTCCACCAACGCTTGCCGCATTTGGTCATCGTCAACTACGCCTGAGTTGACCAACTTATTGCCAAAGGGGGAAAAATCGTTTTTGACAATCAGGGCGCGACTGCGTCGTGGTGATGAGGAATTAGTCATAGTAGGTGATAAGATCTCCTTGAGTTACCAAATCATGCCCAAAAACCGTAGCTGAAATGGAATGATAGAAACTTGTATCAGGGTAACTAATACGCTGGTATGACTCACAGCAGAGTGAACACAGATCCTGTGTTGATTGAGTTTAGTCTCTGGCAGCCACGAGTTAAATGCTTTTGGGATGAGTCAGTTTAGATGCCAAGGCACTTTAGCTACAAATACAAGATATTAGAATCATACCTATTATTTGTTGAGTTGGTTCCTCCCTTGGGCTTGGCAAAATTTGAAGGCCGTGTAATTCTAGTGAGATGATGCTACATTTTGGTTATAATCTGGACAACTTTACTATTTTAAGGTAAAGATATGCAAAAATAGGCCAGCGTTAGGCTATATGTAACTTAACTAATTAGCATTCTAGGTAGGGTGTCAACATCCTGCTTGGGTACAATAGATTTGTTTAATGAAAAATGATCGACGAAGAAAAGCAGCAAGATTTCACTTCGCAGCAGGCAGATGAGCCAGTTGCCATTAGTTCAGAGGATATTGGCGGTGAATCCGCAAGAGAAGAAATGGATTTGAGTGCAGAAACTGAGTTAGATCCGGAATCTAACCCGGATGAGCAGACAAGTGAAGCTTCAAACCTCTCAGAAGTAACTGGTGAGGGAAAAACTGAAGTAGTCGCAGCATCAGGAGCTGAGGGAGTCTCCGCCGATACTGTTAGCGAAATGGCTCCGGAGACAGCAGCAGTAGACACTCCGGAAAAGCCTGATGACGGAGTAATAGAGACCTTAACCCAGGAGAAGGAGGCACTAAAAGCTCAATTAGAAGAGCTTACTCAGCAATACGACTCCCTTAAAAGTCAGTCGATGCGGATTGCAGCAGATTTTGAGAATTTTCGCAAGCGTACTGGGAAAGAAAAAGAGGAATTGGAACAGCAGATCAAGCAAGTTACTCTTATGGAGTTACTGCCAGTAGTGGATAACTTTGAGCGGGCAAGATCACAGCTCAAGCCTCAAAATGATGGAGAAATGTCCATTCACAAAAGCTATCAGGGTATTTATAAACAACTGGTAGACTGCCTCAAGCGTATTGGGGTTTCTCCAATGCGTCCAGAAGGTAAAGAATTTGATCCTAACCTTCATGAAGCAGTGATGCGAGAGTCAACAGATGAATATCCAGAAGGAACAGTGATTGAACAGCTGCAGCGGGGGTATTTCCTCAGCGAGCGGGTGCTTCGTCATGCAATGGTTAAGGTTGCTGCAGCTGTGGAGCCCGTGGTAACCTCAGAGGAAAATAACTCAGAGACTACAGAAAATTAACAGCTGGATTAACAGACTCTAGATATTAGCCTCTAAAATTAGGTACAACAAGAGTAATGTTGGGCCTTGTTGAAGTCAATTTTCAACTGGTTCAACTGAAAGAAACATAAATTTACAGACCTTTACGCCGAAGCGCAATGGGAAAAGTCATTGGCATCGACCTAGGCACGACTAATAGTTGCGTCGCTGTTTTAGAAGGGGGTAAACCCCTAGTAATTACTAACTCGGAAGGAGGGCGAACCACTCCGAGTATAGTGGGTTTTGGCAAGGCAGGCGATCGCTTGGTAGGCCAGTTGGCAAAGCGACAGGCAGTGACCAACGCCGACAATACTGTCTACAGTATCAAACGCTTTATTGGACGCCGTTGGGATGACACGGCCATTGAGCGATCGCGGGTTACTTACACTTGTGTCAAAGGTCGTGATGATACCGTTGATGTCAAGATTCGCAATCAAAACTATACTCCTC
Organism: Symploca sp. SIO2E6; assembly: GCA_010672425.1. Lineage (GTDB taxonomy): Bacteria > Cyanobacteriota > Cyanobacteriia > Cyanobacteriales > Coleofasciculaceae > Caldora. Next base: position 10,279 of record JAAHGR010000099.1, on the reverse strand, counting down.
AAGAAGTATCCGCCATGACCCTGCAAAAGCTCAAGCTGGATGCGGAAAACTTTCTTGGGGAACCAGTAGAACAAGCGGTAATTACTGTACCTGCTTACTTTACAGACGCCCAAAGGCAAGCAACTAAAGATGCTGGGACAATTGCTGGTTTAGAAGTATTGCGTATCATTAACGAACCAACAGCTGCATCCTTGGCCTACGGTTTAGACAAACAGGATCAAGAACAACAAATTCTCGTTTTTGACTTAGGTGGTGGCACCTTTGATGTCTCCATACTACAACTAGGAGATGGTGTCTTTGAAGTTAAGGCTACCTCTGGGAATAATCACCTAGGTGGAGATGACTTTGATAATGTGGTTGTTCTATGGATGATTGAGAATTTTCAGGAAACAGAGGGCATTGACTTGGCAGCAGACAAAATGGCTCTTCAGCGTTTGCGGGAAGCGGCGGAAAAAGCCAAAATAGAAGTGTCAAGTATGGTTTCGACTTCCATCAACCTACCCTTCATCACTGCGGATGAGACAGGTCCAAAACACTTAGAAATGGAACTATCCCGAGCCAAGTTTGAAGAACTAGCCAGGGAACTAGTACAAGGGACGATCGAACCGGTGACCCAAGCCCTCAAGGATGCCGACCTACAGCCTGAGGATATTGACCGTATTTTGCTAGTTGGTGGTTCTACTCGTATACCAGCAGTACAGGAAGGGATTAAAAAATTTTTTGGTGGTAAGGAACCAGAAAGATCGATTAACCCTGATGAGGCAGTGGCCTTAGGTGCAGCAATTCAGGGAGGTGTCTTAGGCGGTGAGGTGGAAGACTTACTGTTGTTGGACGTCACTCCCCTCTCGTTAGGTATTGAGACCTTGGGAGAGGTATTCACAAAAATTATTGAGCGGAATACCACCATTCCTACTAGTAAATCTCAAATATTTTCCACCGCTACGGATGGACAAACCTCAGTAGAAATTCATGTTCTACAGGGGGAGAGAGCGATGGCCAAAGATAACAAAAGCTTGGGTAAGTTTCTACTCACCGGTATTCCCCCGGCTCTGCGTGGAGTTCCTCAAATTGAGGTAGCATTTGAAATCGATGTCAATGGTATTCTGCAAGTTGCTGCCACAGACAAAGGTACTGGTAGAGAGCAAAGTATCCGAATTACCAATACTGGGGGATTAAGTTCATCTGAAATAGAACGGATGCGGCAAGAAGCAGAAAAATATGCCGAGGAAGACCGTCGCCGTATAGAATTGGCTGAACTCAAGAACAAAGCTGATAGCCTCTTCTACAGCTGGGATAACACCCTCAAAGAGCATGGGGACTTGATTGGCAATCAACTTCAAGCTCAAGAACTCCTCAACAAAGGCAATGAGCAAAGGGAGCAAATCAATGCAGCAATGACAGACAGTGCGGTTACTGTAGAGGAAGTAGGACAACTGGTCAATGACTTCCAACAAACTTTGTTCTCAATTGGGGGTATCATTGCCTCCTTTGCTAGCAAAGGTGAGGCAGAAGAGTTTGAGACCCTGGATGAAGAACCCTCCATCTCTGAAACCAGTAACATTACTCAAGCACCACCAGAGGAAGATGAAGAGTTGGATTTCAATTTTGATGATGAGACTGTAACCGCCGATTATGAGCCAGTTGACTAAGGCAGGCTGATCATCTGCCAAGTAGGTAGGTGGAAATAAACAGCAACTGTGTTACAAAACGTAAATACGGCTCAAACCCTTACAAATGACCAATGACCAATGACCAATGACGACCTTCACCAGTTAACTTTAATAGTGCCAATCTACTTACTTGGCAATTAGCTGTTTTTTTTGATAGATGTAAGAATAGTACTTTGGGCGATCTTTGCGGATAACAACAGTTGCCGTGAGGCAATCACCTAAACTAAACTGAATCTGCCCCTACTATAAGTTACCAAACACAGATCAGTGCTCTATGCCTGACTATTATGAAACCCTGGGCGTCCCCCGCGACGCTGATACAAGACAAATTAAACGTGCTTACCGGGATCTTGCCCGTAAGTATCATCCTGACGTCAACAAAGAAGCAGGGGCTGAAGATCGGTTCAAGGAAATTAATCGAGCTTACGAAGTCCTGTCAGAACCAGAAACCAGAGCAAGATATGACCGTTTTGGAGAAGCAGGTGTTTCCTCCAGCGCAGGAGCAGGCTATCCAGATTTCGGTGACATGGGTTTCTCTGAAATTTTTGAGAGCTTCTTCAGCGGCTTTGCTGGTGGCATGGGTCAACAAACAGCTCAAAGGCGTGGTGGTCCAGTCCGAGGTGACGATCTACGGCTAGACTTGAAGCTGAAATTCAAAGAAGCTGTGTTCGGTGGAAAAAAGGAAATCCGCATTCCTCATCTAGAAAGCTGTAAAGTTTGTAATGCTACGGGTGCTAAAGCAGGAACAAGACCCCGTACCTGCTCAACTTGCGGTGGTACTGGACAAGTACGTCGCGCCACTCGAACCCCCTTTGGCAGCTTTACCCAAGTCTCAGTATGTCCCACCTGTAACGGTGAAGGACAGGTCATTGAGGACAAGTGTGAAACTTGTGGGGGTGCAGGTAGGAAACAGGAAACGAAAAAACTCGAAATTACCATTCCAGCGGGAGTGGATAATGGGACTCGCCTCAGGGTTTCCAAAGAAGGTGATGCGGGATTGCGCAACGGTCCTCCTGGAGACTTATATGTCTATTTATTTGTCAAGGAAGACCCAGACTTTAAACGGGATGGACTCAATATCCTCTCTGAGATCAAAATCAGCTATTTACAGGCAATTTTGGGTTGTTCTGCACCAGTAAGTACAGTAGATGGACCAGTGGATTTAACGATCCCTGCAGGAACCCAACCGGATACAGTCTTAACCTTAGAAAATCACGGTGTACCGAAATTGGGTAATCCAGTGAGTCGAGGTGATCATCTGATTACAGTATTGATTGATATTCCCACCCGTATAACTGCTGAGGAAAGGGAACTGCTGGAGAGACTAGCCAAGATTAGGGAAGAGAGTACTGGAAAAGGTGGTTTAGAAGGATTTCTAGGGGGACTCTTTGGTAGTTAAAAGAAGGCAGGAGGCTCCAAGGCAGGAGGCAGTCCTCATGAAAAAAATTTTTCACCGCCAGGTGATGAAAGTAGGCTCTTCCCTATTGCCTATTGCAAGAGTGCTTACTTACAAGTCAGTCCCGATGAAAAATTTTCACCACCAGAGGATGAAAGTAAACTCTTCCCAATTCCCAATTCCCCATTCCCCATTCCCCACTTACAAGTCTCTAGCGAGTGGGGTGGCATCATGAGTAACTCAACTCCATCAACCCTTAACCAAACACCTGACGCCCAATTAGATTTGCGCGGCACTCCTTGTCCGATCAACTTTGTGCGCACTAAACTCTACCTAGAGCAGATGACACCAGGGACTTTGCTAGAAGTCTGGCTTGACCCTGGTGAACCGGTTGAGCAAGTACCAGATAGTTTAGCAATGGAGGGCTACCCCATTGAGGCAGTCGAAGACCAAGGGCAATACTTTGCCTTGAAGGTAAGGCGTCCATCAGAGTCCGCATGAATGGGGAAATACCTAAGATCCAATCCTGGGAATCCTCTACTCCCTTAGTTGGTACAGTACTGGCAGTACAAGCCAACTTCTACCGGGTAAGGTTAGAACAGGTGAAGCAAGTCTTCCTTTGTACCCGCAGATCACGATTGAAAAAAATTGGTCAGCAGGTGATAGTAGGCGATCGCGTTTTGGTAGAAGAACCAGATTGGGCAGATGGGCGAGGAGCAATCGCCGCAGTTATGCCCCGTCAAACCCAGCTGGATCGTCCGCCAATCGCTAATGCTGAGCAAATTTTCCTGGTTTTTGCCCTAGAAGAGCCTACCCTAGATGCCCACCAACTGAGTAGATTTTTGGTCAAGGCAGAAACTACCGGCTTAAAAGTCGGTTTGTGTTTGAATAAGAGTGATTTAGTTACCACCCTCAACCTCCAACAATGGCAGCAGCGCTTAGGAGAGTGGGGCTACCAACCTGTATTACTCAGTATCTACAATGGCACTGGAATAGAGCAACTAAGGGAGCAATTATACCAGAAAATCACAGTTTTTGCTGGTCTTTCCGGCGTTGGCAAATCCAGCCTCATTAATCTGCTCGCTCCGGGAGTTAATCTGCGAGTTGGAGCCGTTACTGGTAAACTAGGTCGAGGGCGGCATACGACAAGGCACGTTGAACTATTTGAATTGCCCACAGGTGGTTTGTTGGCAGATACCCCTGGCTTCAATCAGCCTGATTTGAATTGTACTCCAGCAGATTTATCCTATTATTTCCCCGAAGCAAGGCAGCGCCTTGCTACAGCCAGTTGTCAATTTAGTAATTGTCTGCATCGAGATGAACCCAACTGTGCAGTTCGAGGTAACTGGGAGCGCTACGAGCATTATCTCAATTTTTTGGCAGAAGCGATCACGCAACAAGAAGCTTTAAAGCAGCAGCCTGATGCCGAATCTAGTATGAAGTTAAAAATTAAAGGTTCCGGGAAGCATCAATATGAACCAAAGCTAGCGAGTAAAAAATATCGACGTCGTTCCCGACGCACTCAACACCAGGCTCTTGAAGAACTTTATCAGGAAGCAGAAGAATATTGAACATCTCAATTAAAATTGGTGTATGCCGACTAACCCACCCCTAGCCCCTCCCAGGAGGGGAACCGGACTTGTATCTACACAGTAGGGGGAGTGTGGGGGGTGTGGGAAATGTGGGAAGAAAGAGTGAGTGATTACCGAGTAGTATTGAGCTGCGATCGCTCGAATTAAGATTGGGAATTACATTAGTCTCTATCAAATCATAATTGTGGCCACTGGCAAGATGCCAGTTCCACGGATGTGAGTTCTACCAACTATACTAGTGCGATCGCTAGCCCCAATCAAGGCCAGTTTAAGGGATACAGCGGGAACCCCTGTTAAGAGGTACAGTAAAATCGACGAGGAAGAAATCTATCAAATCTTGACAACTGATTCCGGTGTACCTCATTGCAGCGGGAACCCCTGTAATAGAAGTACAATGCATCAAAAAATCTTGATCATGGACTTGTATAATGTCGTGTATACTGGTTCATTAAGTTGACTCAACATTACTTCACTTTCTGCTCGTCGGGATCGCTTGGCTATGCTCCAAAGACTTTATATACATAACTTCAGATGTCTGGAAAACTTTGAACTGTCCCTTAAGGGGATGTCATCTGCACTTTTAATTGGCAAAAACGGTGTTGGTAAATCAACTATTGCTAGTGCATTAGAAGTACTTCAGAGCATTGGTAGAGGTATCAATAGAGTTGGGCAGCTGGTTCAACAGGAGGACTTTAATTTTTTTGTAAAACCTAATTTTCCGATTCGGTTTGAAATAGAAGTATTACTTGACGGAAAGTTGTACAAATATACCCTTGCCTTAGAGAAGCCAGAAAATTTTGGAGAATTTCGAGTATTTGAAGAGCAACTATTAGTCGCAGGAGATTCAATTTACTCTCGGGAAAAAGCCCAAGTTACCCTAGCTTCACAAAATCGAGGAGCTCAGTTTTTGGTGGATTGGCATCTTGTTGCCCTTCCAGTGATTCAGGTGCAATCAGAAACAGATCCGCTTCATATTTTCAAGACTTGGCTGGCACGCATGATCATTCTAGCCCCCATTCCAAGCCTAATGACTGGAGAATCCAAAGGTGAAACCTTAGAACCAAAGCGAGACGGTTCAAACTTTGGGGAATGGTTTTCTGGATTACTCAGTCGCTATCCCGCTGCCTACAGAGAAGTTGACAAATACCTGCGAGCAGTAATGCCTGATATTAGCGATATCCAGAACGAATTGATCAGCAAAGGCGTCAAAAACATGCTTGTTCAATTTGAACAAAACAATACTTATTTGCCGATTGACTTTCAATACTTATCTGATGGAGAAAAATGCTTCGTTCTTGGTGCTGTGGTCGTAGCTGCCAATAAGTACTATAGTTCACTTTTTTGTTTTTGGGACGAGCCTGATAACTACCTCTCGTTGTCAGAAGTTGGACATTTTGTTACATCATTACGACGATCGTTTAAAAATAGTGGTCAGATTTTAGTAACTTCTCATAATGAAGAAGCAATCCAAAAGTTTTCCGATGAAAATACTTTTGTACTAGATCGGAAAAGTCATCTAGAACCAACTTTAGTGAGATTGCTTAGTGAGATAACTATTAATGGCAATCTCATAGATACCTTAATTTTGGGTGATATAGAATTATGAGCACCAATGGGAAGCCACTGCGCCTTATCGTGTTGCCCGAAGATGGGCCTAATCGCAAAATTGCAAACGAATTTGGGACATATCAAATTATTATTAATGAACGTGCTATTAAGGTTCTAAAAGAAGCTCGTGGCTGGAGTAAGGTGATCGATAAATTCGAGAAAGATTACATCTCTAAGATGCGACTAAATCAAGAGATGATGATTGTTTTGTTAATGGATTTTGACAATAAAAAGGAAGATCGATGGAGGTACGTAAATGATAAGATTCCCCCTGATTTAAAAGACAGAGTATTTGTCCTTGGAGTTTTATCTGAGCCAGAGAAGTTAAAAACCGATCTTAACAACATGAGGTGGGAAGATATTGGAAAAGCCCTTGCTAATGACTGTTATTACAATACAAGTGAGCTATGGGGTCATAAACTACTCAGACATAACATAACTGAATTAGATCGTCTAATCGATTATATAGTCCATTTAGATAAGGACAAAAAATTTTTTCTGACAGAAACCTTTTACAGCAAGAAAAGATAGTGGTTATGAATTGAATAATTAGGCTACATATGGCGTGGCAGTCTCTATCAAATCATAATTTTGGCCACTGGCAAGATGCCAGTTCCACGGATATGGATTCTACCAACTATACTAGTGTGATCGCTAGCCCCAATCAAGGCTATTTTAAGGGATAATAGAGGTACAATGCGTCAAAAAAACTTGATCATGGACAGTAATTCTGATAACCCTAGAGATACTACTAACATAGAAAATGATTCCCTTAAGGATGTTATAGAACTTGTTGAATCTTGGATGGCTGATGAATCTGGATATGACGAAGAAACATATCCTCAGATTGAGGCAGCGCTCAATCAAAACCGTGTATGACTCAGATTAACAAAGTTATTTTGCTCGATACCAATCCATTGAGTCAAATTGCACACCCAAAATCACCTCGTGGAACAGGCTTAGATGCCTGTAAAAATCTTCATCAAATTTGGAAGAGTCAAGCAAAGGTATAATACTGAAAACAGTAGATAAAGAGGAGAAAATTGAGTAACATAATATCACAGCATATTGAAATTACACCGGGTATCTGTGGCGGCAAACCTCGTATTGCCGGTCATCGCATTCGGGTTGATGATATTGTCATCTGGCACGAAAGAATGGGACTCTCGCCAGATGAAATTGCTTCACAATATCCTACCATTACCTTGGCCGATGTCTATGCTGCTTTAGCTTATTACCATGACCATTTTGAGGAAATTAGGCAACAGATTCGAGAGGATGAAGAATTTGCCCGTAGTATGCAAGAAAAAACACCATCTTTAGTTCAACAAAAGTTGAGGCAGCAGAATGCCCCAGAAAATTCGGTTTCATCTAGATGAAAATGTCAACAATGCCATCGCTGACGGGTTAAGAAGGAGGAATATTGACATTACAACGACTGCACAGACAGGCTTAATTTTCTCTTCAGATGAAGAACAATTAAGATTTGCTCACAGCCAGGGACGGGTGATGTTTACTCAGGACAGTGATTTTTTGAAATTACACAACTCTGGCTTTGAACATTGCGGAGTTGTTTACTGTGTGAAAGGAAGTCGCTCAATAGGTGAAATTTTAAAGGGGTTAATTTTGATTTGGGACGTGCTTGAAGCTGAAGAAATCGCAGGAATGGTGGAGTATTTGTAATTATTTGTGAGCAAGGATGAAAGTATCACTTGAGCAAGATTGGCCTCTGCTGATTTAGAAGGAGAAAGGATGGCGGGATTGTAAAGTTATGTTTACTTTTGGCACTCCCTATCGCGGCTCCGTTGATGCGGTAAACTTTATCGCCAACAGCTACAAGCAGTTATTCTTGGACTTAACGGAAGTTTTGCGATCGCTACCTTCAGTTTATCAGTTAATGCCGATTTATAAGGTGCTTAGGATAGGAGAAGAATATCATCGTATCGCCGAAGTGGATAACCTGCCCAATGTAGTTAAAGCCAAAGCCGAAAATGCCCTAGCTTTTCATCGGGAAATCGAAGCAGCGGTAACTGCTAACCAGAATAATGGGGATTATTGGAAGTCCTACAAAATTATTCCCATTGTTGGCACTCAGCAGCCTACCATGCAATCAGTGAGTCTGGAAAATGGTCAACTGTTGGTTAATTCCACTTTGCCCAAAGGAATTGATCTAGAATTGGCTAGTGGGGATGGTACAGTTCCCTACTTGTCAGCGATTCCCATTGAACTGTCTCAGGAATATCGGGAAACCTATATTGCGGAACGGCACGGTTCGTTGCAAAATAATCCACGGGTGTTACAAGAATTGCGCGATCGTCTGAAAGCTACTCAAATCAAATCATTCGACATCCGGGGGCCAGAAGTTAGTCCTGCTGCTGCGGAAAGAGCCGCTATCAGCTTGGGATTGGATGACCTCTATTTGGCAGATGAACCAGTAAGACTATCGGCTCGTTTGATTCACGGTGAACAAAGGTTTGGTAATCTGAAAGCAGAAATTACTTCTGTTACTGGAGATGTAAAGCCTCTTAACTTAGAGTTTCAACAGCAGGGTCAGGATTGGGAGTTATTACTAGATGACTTGGCTGCTGGATTGTACCGCGTCAGGGTACATACGGATAGTTCCAATAGTGAAGCACCAACTCCGGTACAGGATTTGTTTGAGGTTGCTGATAGTGGTCTGGTTTAGCCCCCCTAACCCCCCAATTCTGGGGGGAATAAGAACTCAAAGTCCCCCAAGGTTGGGGGATTTAGGGGGCAAAAACAGGAGGGCTATTAAATAGGACTGTTTGGAGGGAAGAGCAAATGGAGTGGAAATGGTCTAAGGCTAATGAGAAATCTTTAGCACAGTTTGTAAGCGATCGCACGAAGGAGTTTTTACCCAAACTTTCTACTAGCCTTATTGATTGTGATTGAGGGTCATGCTTTGGCAGCAGTTTCCCTGAACCATCAATTGAGCTAATTCAGCAGATTATCCTGTCCGAAGCTCAGAAAGACAAAATATTTGAGCAGTTTCTCCTACAACAAGACCAGCAAATCCTTGATAGCATGGAAAATAATGCGATCGCTTCTGCTATCCCATTGGTGAAGTGCATGGTATTGGGGGGATTAACCTGTGACTTTAAGTTACAAAGATAAATTTTGTAACTAGTTGCATTGCAAATCCATACTTATATCATCGGTGATATATGTGAAATGGTCAACATCGACCATCGGCTCGCCAAAATCTATGTTGAACCAAACATAAGTCCCCTCATAAGTTCCCCCTTGTTCATACGGTCCATTCCACGCTGTATATGATTCAGCGCATCCGGTTGACGCGAAATCCGCTATGAATGAAAACATTTGATCGGAAGTCCCTACACCTATAGTCGGCACATCTTGGTTGCAAGACCAATCTGCGCAGTTATGAAACCTTCCTGTCGTAATAAAGGACGGATCATCGGTGAACGGGTTTTCCTCAACACTGTCGATAGTCATCCATGAACCGTTATCGTTTTGCCACACTGAGGGCGCTACTCCCCCAGGAGTATTCACTTGCTTTTGCACGATCGCTCCATTATTCAGACCCTTCGCTTGTGCCGCCTTTTGCTGTGGTGTTATGGTTATCAACAGGGCTATTAATGCTATGAACGCGACCTTCACTGCTAATTGCCATGTTCGCCTCGATTCTTGTTTTCCTACGGCTTCCATGCAAGATGGTTTCCCAATTTGGATTCTGTTCTGTTTGAGGATGTCCTCTTTATCCTTTCTCTGTTTCTTGTTATTCATTCTTTTTTTTCTGTTGAAAATACATTTGTACTCTACCGCAAAAGTCATCTAGAGCTGTAGTTAATCGCTTTTTTGCTCAGCAGATGAGTATTGGTTTTGACACTCCCACGGCTGGAAGCGCGTGGGATTCTTGCTTCATCCAGCCAACTTAAATTAGAGGAGTTTCCCCACCTAAGCAGAGGTTGTTCTGTCCACAAGCTTTAGATTCCGTATGCCCTACGGTACTTTTTATTCCTTTGAGCAGA
>JAAHGR010000989.1 GCA_010672425.1 Symploca sp. SIO2E6 | reverse complement strand
AGAAGGGGAGACAAGGAAGACAAGGAAGATATACCCAAACAACACACAACCAACAACAAACAACCAACAACAAACAACAAACAACCAACAACCAACAACCAACAACCAACAACAAACAACAAACAACAAACAACCAACAACAAACAACAAACAACAAACAACAAACAACCAACAACAAACAACAAACAACCAACAACCAACCAACAACCAACAACCAACAACCAACAACCAACAACCAACAACCAACAACCAACAACCAACAACCAACAACAAATAATAATTCAAACCGCTGAACGCAGTAGCAGTGAAGTAGAATCGGCTTTAGTGGCTTCTACTAGTACCAACTTAGTAGTAGTACTGCCTTTTCTGTTAATTGGTGGCTTCTTCTCCTTGCTGTTCAAGGAATTAATTCTCACTATCAGTTTTGCTGTGGCTGCTTCCCTGATGGTAGCTTTGACTGTAGTGCCGATGCTGGCTTCACGGCTGTTGGCTCTAACTTGGTCTAGTCGCTTACATAAATTTTGGCTGTTGCGGCAGTTTAACCGTCGCTTTGAAGCTGCTACTAACGGTTATCGGCGTTTCCTTGGTTGGTTATTAGGTTATCGGTTCATTGTAATTATAGCAGCCATGCTGATTCTTGGTGGTGGTAGCTGGTTTTTAGCAGGTCAAATTCCTCAAGAGATTCTGCCACGGATTAATACTGGACAGGCGATATTATTTGCTCAATTTCCCCCCGGTACTACTCTGGAAACCAACCGGCAAGTGATGACAATTGTGGATGAGATTGTCCAGGAACAACCGGGGAATGAGTATATTTTTACTACTTCCGGAGGTTTTCTGTTTGGCGGCAGTACCATCGAAAATACTTTGCGGGCTTCTAGTAATATTACCCTGAAACCTGGTAGCGATGTTGAGGCTTTCGTGGAACGAGTTTCTCGGGAGTTCAAGAAGCTGAATTTAGTAGGCATTCGCCTACGGATCTTCCCTGGTAGAGTACGAGGTATTATCTTAAATAATTCACCAATACGGGGAGCAGATCTAGATATTACCCTACAGGGAGTGGATAGCCAGAAACTAGAGGCAGCAGGGGGTCAAGTACTACAAGCCTTGGATGAGGGAGTGACCCTGGCACGTTTTCGTCCTGATGCGGACAAGAAGCAACCAGAACTACAGATTAGACCAGATTGGCAACGGGTGGCTCAGGTAGATTTGACTACGGAGGACATGGGAGATGCGATTCAAACGGCGATTCAAGGTTCCGTGGCAACCCAACTACAACGGGGAGACCGCTTAGTGGATGTGCGAGTACAGTTAGATCAGGCAACAGTACAGCGTCCCTCCCAGTTAGAGCAGTTACCCCTACTAGTCAATAATAACAGCCAAATTCGCCTGGGAGATGTCGCCACGATTAATCAAGGCAAGGCTCCCGGTGAAATTCAGCGGATTAACCAACGGCAGGTGTTCCTAATTGCAGGCAATCTTACAGAAGGAGCCAGTTTGAGTGAAGCTACCGAAGAAGTCGATAGCGTGTTAGCCAATGTAGAGTTACCTGATGGTATCAGTTTATTACCTAGTTCCACCGCCCAAGCTAATCAGCAGTTGCAAAACTCCCTGAAAATCCTGGGCAGCTTAGCAGCATTTTTGGTATTTGTGGTGATGGCGGTACAGTATAATTCCCTTATTGACCCCTTAGTAATCATGTTTACCGTACCCCTAGCCTTAGCTGGAGGGATTTTAGGACTCTATCTTACCCAAACCGCGATCGGGGCAACAGTGTTAGTAGGTGCAGTGTTACTAGTGGGGATTGTGGTTAATAATGCCATTATTATGGTGGAGTTGGCCAATCAGATTTATTATGAGGAAGGAGTTAACCGTAAGACAGCAATTTTAACCGCTGCTCCCCAACGCCTGCGACCAATTTTGATGACTACAATCACCACTGTTTTAGGGTTGTTTCCCCTCGCTTTAGGTATTGGTGAAGGTTCAGAGTTTCTGCAACCATTGGGGGTAGTGGTGTTTTCTGGTTTATCCCTAGCAACTTTGTTAACCTTATTTATTATTCCCTGTTTCTATCTTTTGTTACATAATATCAAGTTAGGTTGAATACTTACACTATCGTTGCAATAAGGCAGCAAGGCTGCAAGGCTGCAAGGCAGAAGGCAGAAGGCAGAAGGGAAGGAAGAAGGTTGCAAGGTATTCGGGAATTATAACTGTTTATCCTTTCCTTGATATTATATCAATTCCGGCTATATTGGTATAATATTCATGACGTAGGGGCGCAATGCTTGCGCCCGCCAGCGTCTATGTTTTCTAACCAAAAAGCCCAATTATTAATCATTCCGATACAACCGGAATTGATATTACTCTTGAGAAACTATTTTAGATTTTAGATTTTAGATTTTAGATTTATTTAGATTTTGGATTAAAGAATTGAATCAACACAAGCCTAAGGCTCCGAGGCTCCAAGGCTCCAAGGCTCCAAGGCT
>JAAHGR010000988.1 GCA_010672425.1 Symploca sp. SIO2E6 | reverse complement strand
CGGTATCAATAGACCTAATTAAACCCCCGGAAACTGTAACAATCCCCATCGAACAAGTGGCTGGGATTCGGGAAGGTATGGCACTAGCCGTAACTCGTTCCCAACCAGGTGATAACCTTGACCTTACTCGCCATACTCCCATTTGGGCATTGGTAGAATGGGCACAACCAGAACAAAAGGAGCAGGTAAAGTTAATCGGTGGTGAAGGTATTGGGCGACAATTGTCTGCTAGTGGTAAAGCCGCAATTTATGCTTACGCAGAACAACTACTACAAACCAACTTACAGCACAGGTTAGCACCGGCAGAAAAAATTCAGGTGACGATTATCCTACCAGAAGGACGCCTGCTGGCACAACGTACCTCCAATGAAGCTTTCGGTGTGGTAGCAGGACTTTCCCTACTAGGGACTACCGGTATTTCCCAACCCTTAAGTGCTCCTGGACAGTTAGAATCTTATCGAGAAGAACTACAACTCAAAGCTAGCAAATTAGCTCAGTATTCTGAGAAACCGGGTTTATTGCCAGAAAAACAACGAAATATGAGCATTTCTCCCCAACAAACCGGGTTTCTAGTCTTTTGTGTAGGGGAAAACGGCTTGGATATCGCCCAACGGATGGGTATTAATCCAGAATTGTTAGTGAAGACAGCCAATTGGCTGGGACCTCTGTTAGTGACAGCGGGATTAGAGCAAGTACCAGCCATTTTGTTGTTTGGTTACCACGGTAAACTGATGAAACTGGCAGGGGGAATTTTTCATACTCACCATCATCTGGCGGATGGTAGGTTGGAAATTTTAACGGCTCACTGTGCTCAGCTGGGTTTGCCAACGGCAGAATTACGGGAAGTTTTTGCGAGTTCAACAGCCGAAGCCGCACTGCAATATCTCCGACAATTGGACGCTAGTCACGGTAGTAACTGGGTAGAACAAGTCTACAGTGCGATCGCTTCTACTATCGACCGACGCTCCCAAGATTATATCCGCAAGCATAGTCAGCAAGAGGTTGAGGTTGGCAGTGTTTTGTTTAATCGCAACCGCCAAATCATCGTTACCAGCCAAATGGGTGCGACGTTACTTTCCCAAGTATGCTAACTTTATATGAATATCTACAAGTCTCATTTTTGACATCCTCCCACCACTAATTCGGAGTACCGAATATAGTGGGGGATTCCAAAGATCGCTCTTTGGGTTTTCTCTTTCTGTGACTCGGCTTACATTGAGGGGTTTCTCCAACAATGCAGAGGTCGATGTCTCCAGAGACGTTTAACGTTCCCGTGTGCCCCACGGTACGGAGTGCTAACTCAAGTATGTTGATTGCTGCATTCCAGTCCCGGTCTAAGACAAACCCACAATGATGACATCTATGTGTTCTTTGACTCAACGACTTCTTGATGACTTCCCCACAGTTAGAACAACTTTGACTGGTGTAGTGAGGTGGGACGGCTACTGTCACCACTCCAAACACCTTGCCAAAGTATTCCAACCAATCACGGAAAACCGACCATGCAGCATCAGAAATGGACTTAGCCAGTTTTCTGTTTCTGACCATATTACGCACCTGCAAGTCCTCGTAGGCAACCAAGTCGTTAGACTCGATGACGCATCTTGCCAACTTCACAGCAAAATCTTTACGCTGCCTACTTACCTTGAGGTGCTTTCTACTCAAGCGATTTCTCGCTTTGGCTCTATTCTTCGAGCCTTTTTGGGTACGAGAAAGTCTCTTGCTCAAACGTTTAAGAGCTTTTTCAGACTTCCTCAAATGGCGGGGATTCTTAACAGTCTGCCCATCCGAATTGGTGTAGAAGTGAGCCAATCCAACATCCAGCCCAATGGTTTTACCCGTTGGTTCTCTCTTCGATACTCGCTCAACATTAAGACAAAACTGAACGTAGTACCCATCGGCACGACGAACAACTCGAACTCGTTTAATCTGACTCAACTGATAAAAGTGCAAGTCACGAGTTCCCCACAATTTAAAGCTTCCGGCTTTAAACCCATCGGTGAACGTGATAGTTCTTCTATCTTCCGACAGCTTCCAGCCACAAGTTTTGTACTCAACAGAAGAAGGTGTTCGATGCTTCTTGAAGCGTGGGAAACCCTTGTTTTTTGCTTTCTTCTTACAGTTGTCGTAGAACCGAGCGATAGAACTCCAAGCTCGTTCAGCAGAAGCTTGACGAGCCATAGAGTTGAGCTTATTTGCCCAAGGGAATTCTTTGGCAAGAACTTTGCAATAGGCACTCAGGTCGTACCGCCCAACTCCTTTGTTGTCCATCCAATATCTGACGCAAGAGTTGCGGACAAAACGAGCAGCGCGAATGGCCTCATCAAGCCGCTCATACTGCTTATTTTCTCCCTCAAGTTTTGCCTCAAATACCAGCATTTTACGTTGCCATGTCTGACATAAATAATTATAACGTACATCCTGTCCGCAATTCATCTCACCGCCAAATCAAAGATTATGGCGGGAGCCTTCTTGCGGTTGAAGGTAA
>JAAHGR010000987.1 GCA_010672425.1 Symploca sp. SIO2E6 | reverse complement strand
GTTGAGCCCTAACAGTTGCTGAAGGCACAAGCACCACCGGCATCATGCTCCAGCAAAGGCTTACTTTTGGTTCCTTAGGGAATTGGGAATTGGGAATTGGGAATTGGTAATTGGGAATTGGGAATTGGGAATTGGGAATTGGGAATTGGGAATTGGGAATTGGGAATTGGGAACAGAATTTCTTCCATTCAATTGGGGACAGGAAGCGCTCCTGAGGAACTTTCTTCCAACTTCTGGATCTGCTCTTCTTCTTCAACCTAATACCTAACACCACGTTTAACACCCTCATACCACATCTAACACCTAACACCTAACACCTAACACCTAACACCTAACACCTAACACCTACACCCAGTAAATCCGTTGGAAAAGGTGCAGCTGTCAGAATAACTGTACCATCTTCAGCCACAAACCAACCTTGGGCTTCTACAAATTGTGGTTGATTATTGGTTGTTGGTTGCGGGTAACTACTTATGGGTTCTACTGACTGAGTAACTCCAGATAAATTGCGGGTATCTCGCCAGACAGCATTTCCCCGCAGATATTCTGTGGGATTATCGGGAATGCCACCCCTGCCAGTAACCACAAAGCGATTGCCTTGATTAGCTGAACAACCTGCGATAATTTGCTCAGCAGCATCTACTAAATTAGAAGGTAATTCCACTAATCCTTGAGAGGGGTTAGGACTGAGGGTATTGAGATTAATCGTACCACTAACACCTAATTGAGAGCTAGCAGTAATATCACTCAGGGGTGTCAGTTGCTCCCGCATTTGCAAGCCAAAGATACCGTTACTAGTGATATTGATATTTCCCCCATTGCCACCAACCGCATTAGCAATAATATCGCTATTTTCCCCAGGAATAGCCACAACTTGTTGTGCCTTGAGCTCGATATTACCTCCATCACCTGTTCCCCCTAAAGCTTCGGCAGTGATGGCACTACCGTGACGCAGTAGTAATAATTTCTCCACATCAAGAACAATATTACCACCCAATCCGGAAGCAGTAGTAGCATTGATTTGTCCTCCCCTCCTCAGTAATACAGAATCAGCACTGATAGTTAAGCTGCCAGCGTCGCCAATTCCCTGATGGCTAACCCGAACTTGACCTCCATCTTGTATAATCAACTGGTTGGTCTGAATAGTGACTTTTCCTGTATTTCCTGTGAGTCCTGGAGGTATAAAGAAAGCCTGTTGTAGGTCTGTATTAAAAACTCTAGCACTCCCTTCTACTCCAGCAGGAAATCGATCCGGAGTAGTGCCACTAATGAAAATCTCAGCAGCGTTGAGGGTAAGATTACCAGCATTGCCACTAGCTCCTGTACTTGAATTAAGCACACCTCCGTCGATTAACCTGATTTGAGGAGTACTCACAAAAGTATCACCCGCATTTCCTTGACCAAACGTTAATGTTCCTAGTAAACTGGGAGCAAATAAAGGACTGCTACCAATTATTTCAATTGATTCAGATGCTCTGATAGTAACTTTACCACCATTACCTGTTCCAGAGTTGGGTAGAGGTTGTCCAAAACTAGAAGTGGAGAGAATAACCGATGATAGTACTCCGCCACCATCCCTAATGCTTAAGCTATCAGTTGTTAAAGTAAGATTACCAGCATTTCCCGAACCGTTATTACTACTTAAAATTGCGCTCAAATTGTCGGGAGCCAAAGGACTAGTACCCACCACTTCCACCTGTTGAGCTTTGATGGTAACATCTCCTGCATTCCCTTCTCCAGCATTTGGTACTGGATTACCAATGAATTGGTTTAAACTTGATGAACCAACATCACCTCCCCCAAACAGTCTTAACTGCTGGGTGGATAAGTCGATGGTTCCACTATCACCTTTTCCTAAAGTTATAACGATAATACCACTACTAAGTTGAGGTGCTAAGGGATTGACTCCCGTGGCTTCCAGCAACTCAGCAACATCAACAGTTATATTTCCTCCCCTGCTAATTCCCTGGGCTACAGAGAAGACGAATGCCCCATCAGCTAGATTTATACTGGAGGCGGAGACATCTACATCTCCCCCTGCTCCTGCACCTGAGGTATAGCTAGCAATCCCACTACGGAAAAGAGGATTAAAAGGATAAACGCCACTAGCTATAATCGAATCAGTAACATCCACCGTAACCTTACCACCATTACCTGTCACTCCCGGCCCTACCACAGTAGCAATTTGTCCTCCATCCTCAAACTTCAGTTGTGCCGCATTGACAATCACCTCTCCTCCATCTCCCTCTCCATAGGTTTCACTGGAAATGCGACTATGGAGGATTTGGGTGAGGGGGTCTTGATTGGCTTGCAGGGGACTGACGCCACTAATACTAATCTCTCCGGTAGCATTAACAGTAACATCCGGTGCAGTTTGGTTACTGATGGTACTCGAAATAATTTGCGATCGCTCTAAGGTAATATTCTCTCCTTGTAGCTGAATACTACCATTTCCGGTTAACCCTATATTCGTATTACTTACCGTACTATCC
>JAAHGR010000986.1 GCA_010672425.1 Symploca sp. SIO2E6 | reverse complement strand
TCTAAAATAGTGCTTTAGGCTGAAAAATCTTATATGCCACTTAGATTTCCCAGTGATAGACATTTCCTTAGTGGCTTATCAATACCTAAAGCTGCGGGTAATAGTATCTTTTTGATTGATAAATCTTTAGTACAAAATGATGTCAATGAAATCAATAGTGGACAAGCCACCAGAGAAGATAATAAATTTACCACATCATCAGGAAGAATTTATGGTTTCCACCATGACATACTTTATCCTATTGAAGGATTAGGAATTGTTAACCTTTCTTCACAAGAATATAAACTTCTTAAACAGTTTAAACAGAACAAAGATAAAGCGATGCAAACAATGAATATCTTAGTTTCAAGAGAAATTATTTCAAGTGATAGGGCTGATTTAATCAGGAAAATTTCTCAAGATTTTGGATTAATTAGTTAGTGATTATAATTTTAAAAAAAGGAGATGGGAATCGTTTATGTCTACTGAAATGCAATTTTACGTTAACAAAGTAGTAGATGAATATCAATTGCTTACATTTTTATCTAAAATTCTCGATTTAAAAATTGAAAGCTTAAACTATCCGGATATTCAAGCAAAAGCATTTGTAATGATCAACGAATATGCAATAGGTTTTCCCATGGATATCACTATTTCCTATACCAAGGGAGTTTCACTAGGAAAAGACTATTTATCTTTAGCAAGGCTGCTTGCAATGCATTATCAAACTCTGGTGGCGACAGATTTACCAGAAGAACATCCAGACAAAATGAATCCCTACTGTTGGTGTGTAGCAGAACCAACGGGTTATTTAGTAGAAATGACCGAAGACCTTTCAGATGTCGAAGATAGAGAAGGATTGTTACTCAATAATAATTCCAAGAAATCACTGACTACAGTTCGTAAATTGGCTTGAAAAGTGCGATTCATGACTTTGTAGGTTGGCTGAAGCTTTCGCGAAACCCAACAGGGAGAATTGGTGTTGGGTTTCACTTTTGTTGGCTTTCGATAAATTTTTCAGGTGCTTAGTCAACGCTTGCCCACCATTATTGTGATAAATTAGGAGGTTGTACTCGATAAACTCGAATGAGTTTACCTGCGAGAGTTTCTAATCCATTTATCCCCTGATCAATATTCGTTGCCATTCTCTGGCGATTGCCATCGTCTACACAAGCAATAATTCCGCAATGTTCCTGATTGAAACGATGTAAACGAAAGAAATCACGGCGATTCAAAGTTAATACTGCGCGATTTTGACTCACAGCAAAAGCTAATACTGCTTCATCGGGTAAACCCTCATTACCAGCTTCTTGGACTGTTAAAACATCATATTCTAAAGAAAGAAGTAATTCTACTACTTGTCTAGGAAACTGCTCATCAGCATATAAACGAACCATCAATTAATCTGCCTCATTTTCTTGGATGGCAGTGGCAACTTCCTCAGGATTAACTTGGGCATAGATCCAAGCATTTGCTAAATCAATTGCCGTTAATGTAGGATAGTCATAGAGTAGTTGAGACTCGCTAATGCCTAGATTGCGGGCATTTACCAATACCCAAACAGAAATACGAGTTCCAGCAATACAAGCATCACCACCACAAACATTTCTGGTTTTAGTTATGCCACGCCAGTTTTGGTTTAAACTATGAGCTAAAAGGTGAATTGCTTCTGTTTTATCTGCGGGAGATAGAGCAAGTAGTTGGGTTTCCAGTTGTTTGATAGTCACAAGTCTTACTTAAAAGAAACTTTACTATTTTCCTTTTCAATTATAGGTTGTAAGCAGTGCCATTGCCTACGACACCAGCGTACAGCCCTTTGGGCATGAAAACCCCGAAGTGTCTCGTAGAGAAGCTGATCGCATCGCCCGTAGGTTGGGTTGAGCCGCATTCATTCATCGCTACTTTACCCAACAATAAAATCGGCGAAACCCAACATCACCTCTTCTCTTCCCTACATTTGTTGGGTTTCGTTGCCTCAACCCAACCTACAATGGTTCGAGGAAAAAGAGACAAAATCTTTCTTAGCATCGAGGAAAGAAAAAGGCTAGAATCTATAAGCCGCAATGGTTACGCACCAAAAAAGAAGATACTTCATGCTCCTTCTCCTTCTCATGTCTGATGAAGGAGAAGGAGCAAAGAAAAAATGGACGGATCAAGAAATCGCTACTACGCGCTCATCTTCATCGCAACACTGTTAACCGATCTACCGAAGATGCGCGGGTTAAACTCAAACACTTATACCCTGTTTTTGAACTTCATTAGCGATCGCTTTTCAAAAAAACGGCATGGAACCCATCCGGGGAGAGCGAGCGCTTACCTAAAAATGCCATAAGACCCATCCGGGGAGAGCGAGCGCTTACCTAAAAATGCCATGAGACCCATCCGGGGAGAGCGAGCGCTTGCCTAAAAACGGCATGAGACCCATCAAGGTTCTTGATCAGCTACGCTGTGCCGTAGGCAATCCACCGTTAACTCATCCCCCGGAAGACAGCACGGGGGATTGCACTTCTTGCCGCTGCGCTA
>JAAHGR010000985.1 GCA_010672425.1 Symploca sp. SIO2E6 | reverse complement strand
CCCTTGGCAGCATCGGTAATTTTGTTGCAGCATGGTATTGAGCCAGTATGTCAGGTTGCCTGTCGCGATCGCAACCGGATTGGTCTACAAGGGGATCTTCTGGGAGCCCAGTCTCTGGGTATTCGCAATATCCTGGCTCTTACTGGTGACCCTGTTAAAGCGGGTGATCACCCAGATGCCAAAAGTGTATTTGATCTAGAATCAGTACGCTTGCTCAAAATCATTGCCAAGCTTAATCAGGGATTAGCAGCCAATGATAAACCCCTTACCGACGGTGCCACAGACTTGTTTGCTGGTGCAGCGGTTGACCCCCAGCTCAAAAGTTGGTCAGGGCTACAAAGTCGTTTTGAGCGTAAACTAGAGGCGGGTGCACAGTTTTTCCAAAGCCAACTAGTTACTGATTTTGAGCGTCTGGAAAAGTTTATGGACAAAATTGCCGCTGGTACTGATAAACCGATTCTAGCGGGCATATTTCTCCTGAAATCTGCCAAGAATGCCCAATTTATTAATAAGTATGTCCCTGGTGTCGATATTCCTCAAACCATTATTGATCGGCTAGCTGCGGCAGCTGACCCTTTAGAGGAAGGGATCAAAATTGCTGCTGAGCAAGTCAAAATAGCAGGGCAAATTTGTCATGGTGTTCATCTGATGGCAGTGAAACGGGAAGACTTGATGCCTCAAATTCTCGATTTGGCAGGAATTTCACCTCTTAACCAAGCTGACGACTAATCAGCTATCATGCATTTAAATTGTAAACTAGTGCTGACGCACCAGACGCACCAGACACACCGGACGCGGAGATTGGGACAACCCAATTTAAATGCGTCTTAGCTTAACAAACTACCACAAGCAAAAACAGTTTTAAGTTGGTGATTGGCGAGTTTTAATTATTGAACATTATTAACCATAATCAAGCGATGAGAAAAACGGTAGACACCTGCATTTGCCAGGTTACGGTGTACGAAAAACAAGCAAGAATAACCCGCCGTGGTGTAGTACAGCTGACTGGTAAAGAACAAGAATTGGTCATTGGACAATTACCGGTGACCCTCGTGGAGGAGTCAATTCGGGTGAAAAGTAGCAGGACTACCATGGGATTATTAGGGGTAAGAACAGAACGAACTCAAAGCACAAAGCTAGAGAATCAAGAGCTAACTAAGCTAACTCAAAAAATTGGCCAGTTAGAGGAGCAAAAACGCCAGGGGCAAGATCTACTAACTCTACTCAATCTTAAGCGTAATTTCGTCAAAAATTTGAGTAGTCAGTATATGGAGCGTTTAACTAGAACCCACAATCCTGAACCCCTAGATCTGGATAAAATTAAGGATTTAATGGCTTTTGTGGATCAGCAGTATAGCGACTTATCCAGGGAAATTGCCCAACAAGATCTCGACTCTCGTCAGCTAGAAAAGCAGTTACAGATACTTAGAGCACAGCAACAGCAACTTGCCACACCCCTAAATCAGGAAAGTTTGCAGATAATTCTTACCTTAGAGTCCTCAATAGTTAGTGAATTAGAGTTGGAGGTTTCCTATGTTATACATCAAGCTAGCTGGACACCAGTTTATGACTTGCGGTTGAATGCAACTAACCAAAACATTCAGCTGAGTTACTCAGCTCAAATTAAGCAAAGCAGCGGTGAGCATTGGCAGGGTGTGGCTCTGAGCCTTTCCAATGCTAAGCCAGGACTAGGTATGACCTTACCCACTTTACCTCCCTGGTATATCGATGGGCAAGAAATTTCCTCAGCAAAACCCACCCAGAAATCTAGTACTATGTTGCTAGAACAGGCGATTACCATGCCTTATCCTGGTACGATTATCACACCAGAAGCCTTGACGGATCTTGAGTTAGAACCTCGTACTCTTTCGGGAGTAAATGCTGAAGTTTCCAAGCAAGGGAGTGTTGTTAACTTTGAGGTAAGCAATTCCCTGCAAATCGAGAGTGATAATGCTATTCATACAACTAAGATTTTTACCCAAGATTACCCCTGTCGTACTGAGTATATCGTTATCGCTCAATTGACGAACTTGGCTTACCTTCAGGCAACATTCACCAATCCTCTTAACAGAGTCACTCTACTACCAGGTCAAGTAAATATCTTCCGTGATCAGACATTTGTCGGAACAGCCAAATTACGAAAAACTTCCCCTGGTCAGGAATTTACCTTAAACTTAGGTATCGATGAAGGTCTGAAAATTGAGCGGAATTTGGTAGAACGTCAGGTAGATGAATCTCAGCTAACCTATGCCTATTGTATAGTAATTACTAACTTACGCGATCGCCCAGCTGAAGTGAGAGTCATTGAGCAACTACCAGTAAGTCTGAATCAACAAATCAAGGTAAATTTGACCCATGCTGAACCCCAGACTCAGATGAGTGAAAAGGGAGTTCTACAATGGTCTATTACCCTGCCACCTCAGGCTCAGCAACAGTTGTACTATCGGTTCACGGTTGAGTATCCGCCAGAGTTTAAAGTTATTGGTTTGGATATGTGAAGTATC
>JAAHGR010000984.1 GCA_010672425.1 Symploca sp. SIO2E6 | reverse complement strand
GGTTAAGGGCATCAGGTCAATATTCTTGAGCTTCGCTAGCTAAATTAAAGCGATCGCTCTTTGGCGAATATCAGTAGCAGGAGGTATTGCCCATATAAGAGTGTAATGTGTAATGGTTAATTTATACTGGGTTCAACTTATCCTCTGGTATACCTCAGATCTTGCACCATTCTCAATAAGCCCCAAAACCCACCCAGAGTTTAAACTCTGGGCTAATAGCTCAAGTCCACTTAAGTGGACTCAAACCACTACCCAGTCGTCTTTAGACGACTTTAGCTATTAGCCAGGGGTTTGAACCCCTGGCGGGTTATCGAGAATGGTGCAAGATCTCAGTTACACCCAACCTACATTTTTAGGTGTGTCACGGCACTACGGTGTTTAATTTTCCAACCGAGAGAATAGATTGTGTAAACAAACCACCACCCCATAACCACCCACAGCTAAAAATGGTAAATGTCCTTGGGGAGCACCTAAACCAAATGTGAATTGAGGATATTCCACCCAGCAATTGTTCACTCGCCATCCGACTTGCTCACAAAAACGATACCAAGTTTGATAATTTGCATCTGCCTTACCACCAACAGTCTGCCAAATTTGCTTTTGTACATTCAAACCAAAGTTACCTTCACTACATCCCCACCAAAGCTGATCAATTTTTTGCAGGAAGGCACGGGGTAACCGTTCAATATCTGCTAACTTCAGCAAACCTGAGGTTTCTCTACCAACAACTCTGAGCATCATAGCTGTGGTCTCCCGATCCGCCTCCTGCCATCTACCCACTGCCAGTAAACCTCCTAGCTGGGTGCAGTCCATTTCTACTAGAGAGTTTAAAGTTAACTGTTCCTGTAATACTTGCTTGATTCTAGGTTGAGCCCTTTCCTTGAGGATAGAGTAGGCATTCAACTGTACTAGTTCCGAAGCATCAGCCAAAGCCTGAATTACCAAGTCTAAACCTGGTTGACCATACTTAGTAACTTCCAACAGAGTAGCAATTTTTTGCTCTACTGAATAATGGGGGAAGCGTTGTTTGATGCCATCGAGTCCCCCTAAAACTAAGCTTCCCGACGGCGGTAAGGCTTGATTCCCAAGCACCGCGTCATCAGCTTGGGGTTGATTGAGATTTTCTGTCATCACACCTAGAACACCGATTCAGTAATCCGAGAAACCGGGTTTCTCGTGGGGAAAGCAACTCTCATATCAGCATTTTACCCAAAGAAACCCGGTTTCCGAATCGGTTCCCTAGACTCCGGCAGTTTTAACTAACTGATGAGCACAATCAGATTCTTGGCCTACTGAGAAGGCTTCCAACTAATCCGATTTAACCGAGTCGGTAGGGGTGACACTATTAAATTTAAGCCTGGTATTTTCTTTTAGCGTTTCCAATTAATCCGATTTAACCCAGTCGGTAGGGGGCTCGTTTTGAAACCTGATCCCAGTATAGCATCTAGAAGCGGTTTGCGAACATCCCCTAAAAAATTAGTACAAAGTACTCAGGATACGCAAAAAAAAATGTCTGAAGTCCTTACAGGGTAAGGGAACGGAGTTTAGAAGGAAAGAATGGGCATTTCAGCCATTTTGTCTGAACCTCGCAGAGTGTTACTTTTCCTTAACATTCGGCGTAAAATTTACGGTTCCTCTGTTAAAGCTTGAAAATTTGCCCACCCGACAAGGGAAGACGCGATCGCATTGATAAATGAGGGTAAGCATTGAGGGCGCACATCGGTGCGCCCCTACTTATCTGGGGATGCCGATTACCTTGATCAAGAAGTCGGGGATCTGGGTTGTAGTAATAAATAATTAGATAACATCATCTCAAACTTCTGATTTTTTGTCCAGATATGGAGGAAAGAATTTTATGGAGAACCTGAATTATCAAGAGGCTATCGAAAAAATTCTGAGTAATTTCTCGGAAATGGTGGTATCCAAAGGAGAAGAAGTTGAAATTATTTGCGATCGCGTTGGCGGTCACTGTCTGGTTATGGTATTAGGTTGGCATAACCAAATTAGAGTATACGGTAGTTTAGTGCATATTGATCTTAAAGACGATAAAATTTGGATTCAGCAGGATAGAACTGATACGGGAATAGCCAAAGAATTAGTGAGTATGGGTATTTCCAAAAGTGATATAGTTCTGGCTTTCAAATCTACTTTTCTCAGAAGGTTTACAGCATACGCCAGCTAGAGAGCAGGTCAATTTTATTATGGTAGTTTCTCGCAAACACTCCCTGATAAGTCGTTACAGGGTAAGGTAACGGAGTTTAGAACGAAAGAATGGGCATTTCAGCTATTTTTTCTGAACCTCGCAGAGTGTTACTTTTCCTTGGCTCAGCTTTTGACAGGCAAGATGCCTGTTCCACAGAATGAATAAAGAGAAAACTTGACTATTCTCAATTCTCAATTCTCAATTAATATAGAAAGGGCTGCATTTGGCACAGAAGCTGGTATTATGGTTCAGCAACTTCAACCCACCACCGTTGATTCCGATTGGCTCTATCCTGAAAGTGATGGT
>JAAHGR010000983.1 GCA_010672425.1 Symploca sp. SIO2E6 | reverse complement strand
CGTAGAGTTTACTTTTTGGATCAGTGGATTCGTCACGGTGGCAAATATCCCGACTGGAATCTACGCTTATTTAAGCACGAAAAGGGTCGTTACGAAAACCTCAGTACAGAAGAAATTCCTAATACGGGTGATAATGAAGTTCACGAACATGTAATCCTAGAAGGTGCTGTTGGTTATCTGAACAACGATATGGAGCATCGGGATTTCCGGGACATCTACCACTGGCTAGAACGGCATAATCGTTACTCTAACTGGGAATCTAGGGTCTATTTAAATATGCTCACTGGCACAGATGACTCCGGTACAATTGGCGCCAATCTTTGGGGAGACGCGGTGCAGCGTAAGCGCTTTCTTAAAAAAGTCTGGGTATGGTTACCTTTTAAGCCGACCTTGCGCTTTATTTTGTTCTATATAATTAGGCTGGGATTTTTAGATGGTAAAGCAGGATACATTTATGCTCGTTTACTTAGTCAATATGAATACCAAATTGGAGTGAAACTCCATGAATTACGCAAATTCGGTGGTAAATTGAATATTAATTAAACTAGGTGTTAGGTATTAGGTGTTAGGTGTTAGGATTGATAGAAAAAACAACAAACAACCAACAACAAACAACCAACTATCTGAGTTATATTAATAGGAAAATGACTAAACAAACGACTGTTACCTACAATGGTAAACCTAATTTAACCAAGAACTCTGTTACCACAACAAGAGCCAAGCTACCTAACAATCAGGATAGACTTACCAGTTCAATAGACTCAGATGAACCGCCAGTGTTAGATGCGGAACCCCTGGTGGATTTGCGTAAGTACGACCAATCTTGGTATGATCGGGGGCGTCCTAGTTGGTTAGTTTTTCTCTGGTGGTTGGTGCAAGCGATCGCTTTTCCTTTAAGTCCCCACCCCTTGAATGGCTTCCGCAGTTGGCTGTTGCGATTATTTGGAGCCAAAATTGGCAAAAAGGTAGTCATCAGACCGACTAGCCGCTTTACCTATCCCTGGAAAGTCAAAATTGGTGATTACAGTTGGATTGGGGATGATGTAGTCTTTTATAGTCTCGACAAAATTCAGATTGGTAGTCATTGCGTCATTTCCCAAAAGTGCTACCTCTGCACTGGTAGCCATGATATCCAAGATCCAGCCTTTGGTCTGATGACGGCTCCGATTAAGATTGGCAACGGAGTTTGGGTAACAACAGATTGTTTTGTGGCCCCCGGCGTGCAAATTGGAGCAAATTCAGTAATTGGAGCACGCAGCAGCGTTTTAGGTAATATCCCAGCTCAATGGGTTTGTTGGGGGACACCGGCGCGTCCCCGTTATCGACGGCAAGTTGATTGAGTAATGAGTAATGAGTAATGAGTAATGAGTAATGAGTAATGAGTAATGAGTTCATTCTCCATTCTCCATTCTCCATTCTCCATTCTCCATTCCCAATTCCCAATTCCCAATTCCCAATTCCCAATTCCCAATTCCCAATTCTTAATTCATGGCAAGCATCTATCCCCCTCCAACAAACCTTGAACAACACAGAAAGCAATTTCCGGCATTAGCGAACAAAACTTATTTTAATTTTGGTGGTCAAGGTCCTCTACCTCAAGCATCCTGGGAAGCAATGCAACAAGCCTATGAGTACATTCAGGAACATGGACCATTTTCTGGTACTGTGAATAGTTGGATTCAGTCTCAAGTGAAGCAAACAAGAGTTGCGATCGCATCGGAATTAGGTGCTGCGGTAGACAATATTACTCTGACGGAAAATGTAACTGTTGGTTGTAATATCCCTTTATGGGGAATTGATTGGCAAGCTGGAGATCATATACTGCTTACCGATTGTGAACATCATGGAGTTATCGCTGCGGTAGGGGAAATTGCCCGTCGGTTTCAGGTAGAAGTCTCCACTTGTCCCATTATGGCAACTCTCAATCAGGGAGACCCCACAGCAGTTATTGCTCAACACCTGCAACCCCGCACCAGATTAGTAGTACTGAGTCATCTGTTGTGGAATACTGGTCAAGTTTTGCCCTTAAAAGAAATTGTCGAAGTTTGCCACAACTATACTGCTAGTAGTCAACCAGTCAGAGTGTTAGTCGATGCCGCCCAGTCGGTAGGTTCCCTACCTTTAAATTTAACCGAATTGGGAGTAGACTTTTACGCTTTTACCGGTCATAAATGGTGGTGTGGAGCCGCTGGTTTGGGTGGTTTGTACATTAGCTCAGAAGTATTTGAGAGTATCAACCCCACTTTTATTGGTTGGCGCAGCATTACCACTGGAAAAACCGGTAAACCTCTGGGATGGCAACCCAATGGCAAAAGATTTGAAGTAGCAACCTCAGCTTACCCCGTTAGTGTCGCTTTAAGCAAGGCGATCGCAATTCATCAGGAATGGGGTTCATCTCAGGTACGTTACGAACAAATTTGTCAGCTAAGTGAGTACCTCTGGCAGCGTTTATCTCAACTAGATCTTGTCCGCTGTTTAGCCACTTCACCCCCAAAAGCTGGTCTTGTTTCCTTT
>JAAHGR010000982.1 GCA_010672425.1 Symploca sp. SIO2E6 | reverse complement strand
TTTTCTCAAAGTCCCCGTAGAACCCAAAGCGTAGCATCCTCTGGCTTCCCCCTTATTAAGGGGGACGGGAGGGGGATCCAAAGGGGGATGCGAGGGGGATCAACAATGTACCGCATAGCAGAGCAAATTGCTGTATTCAGTTGCTCCAACAAAAAACTCAGTGACATGATTGAAACCTTAGCTTGGGTAGAACTAAAGTAAAACTCTACGAGAGTGTAATGGGTGTGTTGGGTTACGAAGAAATCTTCACCCAACCTACTTACTATTAATGAGTGGTGAAGGCTGAAGTTGGGAGAAATAGTCTATATGTGCGCACCTTCTCCATTATTAGAAATAATAGCAAAAAGTAAAGGTGATTGCAAGCAATATGGGAATAATTTTACTGACACCGATACCAGTGCCGCAGAGGAAAAAGAATTTGTCAGTTTAATCCAAGTATATAACTATTCCTCATTACTCTCTGACTCCTGCATTAAGTTTGCTAAGAGTCGCTTGGTAACGGGGTCATGCTTGAGTTTCTCTATACGTGAGAGAAGTAACCGCTGTTGGCGGGTGTCTTTAATTTGAGCAAATAGCTGCCTTGCCTGTGTGGTTAGGATGACTTGGTATTCTTCAACAGGCTCCATTGTTACTGAGTTATCAAAATCCTAGTTCTACCTTTAATTGTTCTAGAGTAATCGTTTCTCCAGAATCCGCCTGTTGAATACCTTCTTGCAACTGAGCCATAAATTCTCGATCACCAAGAATTTCAACTGTTTCTAATAGGGATTCAAACTGTTGCAAGCTCAGAGCAATGATTACAGGTTGACCATCTTTAGTAATGATAGCTGGTTCCCAAGCCAACTCATCTGGTAATTCTGGTAGTTGTTGTTGTGCTTCTGTAATAGTCAGGTACTTGGTCATAGTTACAGAGGTTCATCTATATCCAGAGTAACATAGCGAACAACTATAATGACACCGATGGCAGTTCCACACCAAGAAAAATTGGTCAAGAAAGCGATCGCTTTTTGGGGTTTGCTGGAATTTCTTGGTAAAAAAAGCCCCTCTCCTCTTAGGGGAGGGGTCAGATTGCGGTAAAATTCATTAATGACTACCCCAACTACTACTTCAATTCAACTACTCCAACGCCAAGCGGCATCCCTATTACTTTACCAAAATGTGATCGGTGATTCTGTGGGTGCTGCCTTTGTCCATCTGCTGCAAACAATTCGTCATGGTGACGCTGATGGACTCAATTGCCTCCAAGCTTACGGTAGCTGGTTTAAAGCTTTGGCGGCTCAGGGTCAAACCTGGCAAAGCTACTTGCTCAGGCAAATTCTCCTGGATGATAATCCTTTTAGCAAACAAGCTCAATCGACATCAGTAGCAAACCTATCTCCGACATTGATTGCTGCTGCACAACATGATTTGCAAGCTTTGCAAAGTCTTTACCAATGTAGCAGTGAGCAATTGTATCATTGGGTGCAAGTAGCATCTCATACGGAATTGCCCTCAAAAATAGTAGTTGAGACAGACACCGAGACGCGGGACACACCAGACGGGTTGACAATTAATGTGCTACTGCAACAACTAGATAATTGGGGAGAGGCGGTGGAGGATTTAGCTGCTTACTACCGCCAATATGGAACAGGTTTGTTTGCCCAATATCAGGCTTTACGCTGGCAGACAAGTCAACTGATTGGCATTGCTCATCCTGATCCGATACAGTTAACGGAACTAGTGGGTTATGAGTCCCAAAAAGCTACTTTAATCAAAAATACGGAGTTTTTACTCGCCGGTTACCCGGCTTTAAACGTTCTCCTCTACGGTAGTCGTGGTTCTGGTAAGTCTTCTTTAGTCAAGGGGTTATTAACAGAATATCGCGATCGCGGTTTGAGGATAGTTGAAGTGGCTAAATCTGATTTGAGGGTCTTACCCACAATTGTCGAACAGTTGCGGGATGTACCACAGAAGTTTATCATTTTTGTGGATGACCTTTCCTTTGAGGAAGATGACGATGCCTTCAAAGCTTTAAAAGTAGTACTCGAAGGCAATGTCACTGCGCGTCCGCCTAATGTCGTAGTCTATGCCACCTCGAACCGACGACACTTGATTCGAGAATTTTTTGCCGATCGCCCCCGTCCTAGTGAGCAGGATGAAGTCCAAGCCTGGGATACAATGCAAGAAAAGCTCTCCTTTAGCGATCGCTTTGGCTTAACTCTCACTTTCGAGCCAGCTAATCAAGATACCTATTTACAGATGGTTCGCCATTTAGCCCAATTACAGGGAATTGCTACTAACCAACAAGAATTAGAGTATCAAGCATTGCAATGGGCTACCCGGCACAATGGACGTTCTGGTCGTACTGCACGGCAGTTTATCGACTTTTTGAGGGCAGATTTAGAATTTAGAATTTAGAATTGGGAATTTAGAATTTAGAATTGGGAATTGGGAATTGGGAATTGGGAATTGGGAATTGGGAATTGGGAATTGGGAATTGGGAATTGGGAATTGGGAATTGGGAATTGGGAATTGGGAATT
>JAAHGR010000981.1 GCA_010672425.1 Symploca sp. SIO2E6 | reverse complement strand
GTATAGCATTGTTATTTTAGATTTTAGATTTTAGATTTTAGATTTTAGATTTTGGAATTGGGGAATTGGGGAATTGGGAATTGGGAATTGGGAATTGGGAATTGTGAATTGGGAATTGGGAATTGGGAATTGGGAATTGGGAATTGGGAATTGGGAATTGGGAATTGGGAATTGAGAGAAGTCTTCTGCCTTGCAGCCTCGGAGCCTCCTGCCTCCTGCCTCCTGCCTCCTGCCTTCTTCCACGTGTACCACATCAGCTCACTACATCATAATTACAACACCGAAGCGATCGCTTGCTTCTAGTTGAAAATTATTTAGATAATGAGTATGTACCTTCCTGTTTTACTACTCCCGTGGAACAGGCTTCCAGCCTGTTTTACGCACGCCCTGCCGTAACCTATTGGTTAACACAACCAATCCCGATTAATTTTATTCCTGCCAAAACGCTGACGAGATCCCCGACTTCTTCAAGAAGTCGGGGATCTGAGGGGCTTGACAGGATTCAGTAGGATGTAGTAACATAATAATGTTCCTAGCAAAGTAGGATGTTTACAACTAATCTGAATTTCACCTAATTTGGTTATTATAAGGGAAACCCAGCATTGAAAAGAACTGTTGGGTTTTCATTTTTTATGGGAGAGGGAGTATCAAGGGGCTTGCTGCATGAGTGGGTCAGCTAGACCAGATAAGGCTTTCAGGGTTTTTTCACCAAAAATATTCCAAGGTTTTGGTATTTTTTGGCTCAAAAACCTTGCACCCTAGCATGAACAATCCCTGGTGATATTCGCAGTTTAGGTTGGTTAGATTCTGAAACAGAACCTGCTACTAATGCAGTAGAGGTTTGACTAACCATGAAAAAATTCAACCGCACTAAGTTATATCAATTCCGGTTGCATCGGAATGATTAAAAATCTGGCTTTCTGGTTAGAAAACATAAATGCTGGAGGGCGCAAGCTTTGCGCCCCTACATTACGAATATTATCCCAATGTAGCCGGAATTGATATTACTCGATAAAATACTCATTACTCTTGCTGAAACTCAACTTGACAACGGGATGCTTGAATTCCTTGATATGACTAGTTTCTGATTCCTTTTTCGGCGATTATATCAATGCATGAACTTTGTTTGCGTAGCATGGTGAGCAAAGCGAGGCAAACTTTGAACTTTGAACTCGCCGTAAGGCGCTCATTACTCATTACTCTTGAGAAACTATTTTAGATTTTAGATTTTAGATTTTAGATTTATTTAGATTTTGGATTAAAGAATTGAATCAACACAAGCCTAAGGCTCCGAGGCTCCAAGGCTCCAAGGCTCCAAGGCTCTAAGGCTCCAAGGCTCCAAGGCTCTAAGGGAAGCTGACTTGTTTCTCTTATTCTTTTTGGGGCGGATGTCCCTCTACTGCTCATTAATCATTACTCATTACTTATCAAACGTGGGTGGAATACGAATACGACTTAACTGATTGATTGCCCATTTTGCTGTTTCCTTGACTTCCGGATCAGGATCATCAGCTGCATGACACAACATCTGACTCATCTGTGCCACTACTTCATAAACCCGTGTCAAGTCTCGAATTGCATTTTTCCGCACTTGTGCATTATCATCCTGTAAGGAGAGAGCCAAAGCTCGGTTGAGGGGTTTGAGGGTCTTGTTGCCAATTTGAGATAAAGCCTCCAAAATTAAACTCCGCTGCTGGGAATCTGAATCGATCATTAAATCTACTAGAGGTTTGACTGCTCTGGAATCTCCCTGTCGAGCCAATTCCCAAATGGCTTTACGCCGTTTTTGTGGATTGGGTTGCTGTAAGTCTTTAATTAATTCATCAACAATATTAATTTTGGCAAGGCGAGTGGTTGTTTCCAGTGGTAAGTTTTCCTCTGCTGTTGGAGGTTTGACTGGAGTTGGTAAGTTGCTGCTACTGTGGGAGGAATGGTGGGAGTTGACCTCAGAGTGGCTGAGATCTGAATGGGAAGAGTTGGGAGGTGAAACAGCTACAGCAGAATGGTTGTAGCCGTTTTGATGATATTCTTGTTTAGATGGTTCAATTTGGTCAATTGTCCCAGTTGCTAGTTGGGATGATTCAGGATGCTCAGGAGTCTTAGTTTGGTCTAACTCTTCAGTTTGGTCGATTATCTCGGTTGCTAGTTGGGATGATTCAGTATCTTCGAGAGCCTTAGTTTGGTCTAACTCTTCAGTTTGGTCGATTATCCCGGTTGCTAGCTGGGATGATTCAGTATTCTCAAGAGCTTCAGTTTGGTCTAACTCTTGGGTTTGGTCGATTATCCCGGTTGCTAGTTGGGATGATTCAGTATCTTCAAAAGCCTCAGTTTGGTCTAACTCTTGGGTTTGGTCAATTATCCCAGTTGCTAGTTGGGATGAGTTAGTATCTTCAAAAGCCTCAGTTTGGTCTAACTCTTGGGTTTGGTCAATTATCCCAGTTGCTAGTTGGGATGAGTTAGTATCTTCAAAAGCCTCAGTTTGGTCTAACTCTTGGGTTTGGTCAACTGTCCCGGTATTTAACTTAGA
>JAAHGR010000980.1 GCA_010672425.1 Symploca sp. SIO2E6 | reverse complement strand
ACTCATTACTCTTCAGAAACTAGAATTAAGCCTGTTCGGCCTCAACAAGCGCAAAGCCAAGGGATTGAGCTTTCTTGGAAAGGTTGTTAATCACCCGTGAGCGATATTTTTGTTCATAGTAATCGGCTCCCAGATCAGTGTAAGATTGTTTGGTAGTCCACAAAGTGTAGAAAATACGAGCAATTTTATGGGCGGTGGCGGTAATCGCTTTGGGGGCCCCAAGCCGAGCACGGATACGTCGATAGAAAGCACCCAAAGCTGAGTGAGATTTCCCAACAGCTTGTGCTGCTAATCGGAAAGCTTTGGTAGCTCGATTAATTACCTTGCGAGTACCACTACTTTTGACTTTTCCACCAGTAATATTGCATCCAGGAGACAAACCAAGCCAGGAAGCAAAATGCTTGGCACTGTGGAATTTGCTTGGGTCTAATCCGACTTCGGAAATAATGGTTTGAACCGTTAATACATTTAAACCATCAATCGCCGTAAAATCAACTCCGGTAATACGATAAAGATGGGAATGTAAATTAAACTCAGACTCACTAAACCGACGATTCTTTTTTTTTGGTGTCGGTGCCGGTTCTTCAGTGACTGAAGAAAATTGAGAGATGCAAGAGTTAATTTGACTCTCAACAGCGCTGATTTGTTGAGCATAAAATTCGTAAAGTGATAGCTCTTGACTGAGGATAAATACCATTTCTTCACGATAATTTCCGGTTAAAGCCTGAACTATTTCTTCGCGGGAAGAACGAATTCTTTTGTCCGCTAATCGAGCTAAAACTCGGGGATTTCTTTCTCCGGAAATAATCCCTCTAATGATATTTAATCCAGTCACCCCAGTCACGTCACTAATTACCTTATGAAGTTGGAGATTCATCTGGGTTAGGGCTTTTTGCATTCTTTGAACGTGACAACAAGCACTTTGAACCAAATTCTCTCTTTGCCTCAAATAGCTCCTGAGTACTGCTATCTCCCCTTCTGGAACAAAAGATGGTGCGAGTAAACCATAACTGTGTAGTTGTTGCAACCATTGACAATCCTTGATATCACTTTTCCTCCCTGGTACGGTTTTCACACTTTTGGCATTGACTAGATATACTTTTAATTGACGTTCACTCAGAATTTGGAACAGAGGAATCCACTCTACCCCAGTAGATTCCATAGCAACAGTTGTCACTCCACAACTGATTAGCCAATCGGCCATTGCTGCTAACTCTGGCGTTGTACAACCAAAAGCCCTAATATTGTCCGGTGTGGCTTCACTGGGCACACAAACCCAATGTTCCTTTGCTCCTAAGTCAATTCCAGCGGCATTCGGGTTCATCTTGGTCAATTGTGATTGACTGGCTTTAGTAAAACCCTTTTTCTGGACTGAACCCTTCTTCGATGATGAAATAGGTTTTTTTTTCATTGATGGGAGGAGTAAGGTGGAATAGTTGTGGGAAGTCTGTTATAATAGTGAGGTGGACTTTTATAAACTCTCTTCAACGGGATAAGGCACGGGATAATTCACCTGCCTTTCACCAATTCTTTTTCCTCCTATCTCACGCGACCATGCTCATTAACGGGTGCAATAGACACCATAGTAATTCCGGCCTTTTGAAAGTGAGACTTCCCCCTTATAGAATACCAAACAATCCGCGCTTTATTCTATAGGCAGTTTTCGACTCACTATTCAACGATAGAGTCGGTGTACACTACTTTTTGAGAGATTTTTTAAGAGTGCTAAACTGCTTGCAAGAAGTTTGACCGAACTGATACCCTGCTGTAAAAACATTAGTGACAACGTTGTCGTAGATTCATCGGTGAAAGAAAAATAGGTCATTGTTCGCGAAAATATTTCGCGAACAATGCTAGAATTATATTTCACAGAGCCTGCTAACCTTTCCGGCAATGCCAACTCATACTCACCACCAACCACAAGACAAGCTCGCCAGAGCCGAGCGATTACAAACTGCCATCGCAGCTTGTCAAACCCGTATCGAGCAAATCTACACTGAGGGAGAAGTAGCTCCCAAAGGCTGCTGTGTAGCCCGTTACCAAGCCAGAGGTAAACAAAAAGCTTACTGGTACTACAAGTTACAGGCCGCTGAACCAATTTTTCCCAAAGCACAAGATCCCCTCAAGCATTCTCGATACAAACATCTTGGTTCTGCGGGCAGTGCCGCTCATGTCGAGGGAGTGATTCAAGTAGTCAGAAGAGTTCAAATTGAAGAGTTATCCAAAGCGATAGACACTCTCAAAGAAAGTTGGTCAGACTTATATGACTCATCGGTGACACATGAAGGTAAATGGACAGAATAAGAAACGGTCTTTGTTCGCGATTAAAATTCGCGACCAAACTCCCTAATATCTTCTACTTTTGTTCCGCCTTAAGTTGGTAGCCAACATCTTTATTGCGGTGAGCAGTTACGAGTTCAGATGACTCGCAATCATTATTGATAACTCAATCAGGAGAGAGAGTCTAACACAGCCAATTTTTGTGTTTCTTTTGTTCTTTTTGGGGCGTTGTCCCTCTAATGCTCATTACTC
>JAAHGR010000098.1 GCA_010672425.1 Symploca sp. SIO2E6 | reverse complement strand
TTACGAATAAACAAAGCAGTTCTAATAGCTTCATCTATTAAATTGTACTGATATTGCTTACCTTTTAACTTGGCTTCTAAAACTAACATCGGCTCGACCTGTTGACGATGAATTTAAGATAGTACAATATGGTTATAAGTGCAAGCTATAATTTCTATGTGCTTCCAGAAAATGTGGCGCTATAACTATTTTTGCAGAACTAAGGTAGACTGCACCAATGAGGTGCTACGCATTCATCCCACACCTAGAAGGAGTGGGCTTTCTGCTTCAATTACTGTAACAGGGCAAGAGGATGCAACTCGACGAGCGCGATCCAGCCACTCGAACCCAAATGGCACAGGTGATCGCACAGGGCATTCTCGATTATTTCCAGGGGTACAACTGATTATAAACGGTCGCGCTCACCGGACGCAGATAGTCTTCGCCACTTAGCCAACCTTATTAAAACGTTTATAATCTCAATCAGTCTGTTAGACCGATTCTTTTGCTTGCAATCTTCAAGGGCTTTCTGCCAGTCCCAATCAAAAGCACCAACTAATCTGGAGAAAGCAAGAACACCGTCAAGAACAGAACTCCAGAACTCAAAAGACAGCCAGTGTTCTAGGTAGACATCAATTTCTGGGTAAAGGCGACGTAGCTGTGAGTAAGAGATGTTGGGAGCCTTACTTCCCTGCCATGAATGATGGAGAACGACAGGTAGTAATACCAAATCCGCTTTTAAAAGTACAATATTACAATTTGCCCAAGCCTTTGACATAAGCGGATTTGGTCGATGTAGGTAATCAGTCTATGTAAACCGGATTTGGTATAAGCTTTCATAGAGCGAACTACTACTTTTCATGATTTTGCTACTGTTGTTTAATAGTTGTGTGAGCTTGCAATCCACAAGTTCTTCGGAGAAAAATTCGTTGAAGTTGGCGAAGTTTTCATTAAACTCACCCCCAACGGCATCGATAACAAATGAGAGCTTCGTGCCTTCGGGAGCATCATGTCCATGTCCGTGTCCATGTCCGTGTCCATGTCCGTGTTCCTCTTCTTCCGAGTCATGGGACTCTCCCGTTTCACCCACTGAGAACCGATAGAACAACTTCCCAATCCGATTTTAAGGTATTATTTTATAGTGGGAAAGTTTGCGCACATGTAAAGTACCCCAAGGATGCGATCTCTTTCTCTGGTATCACCTATAGCGAGCGAGATGCTCGCACTACTCTCTGCTTGAGATGCGTAGCATTTTAGGCCATCTACTACCAATGCTCTAATATCAGTCCGTCCACATAATCAAAATCAGTGTCATAAGTCACCAATACCCAATCATGTTCTAGACACTGAGCAGCAATCCATACATCATTCATGGGAATTGGTCGCCCCTTGCGCTTTAACGCTAACCGCGTTCGGGCGTATATTCTTGCTGTTTCTCTTCCTAATGGAACCGTTCTACAAGCCGATATAAACTCCAGATAGCGCGGTAGGTTTCGTAACGGACGTGTTGAGTTTTCTGCACCAAATAACAACTCTCCGACAACAACTATTGGCAGAGTTATTTCCGGTAAAGACAATATCCTTTCAGTAGTTGTCGCGTCTCCATTCAAAAAACGAATCGCAGTAGAGGTGTCAAGTTCAATCTCACCATTCATTCAAATCCACCTGCCGACATTCTGTTGCAATTGTTTGACGTAACTCTTTTGCCTCTGAGTCACTCAAAATTCCTGCAAACTTTGAAAGAGGATGGTGCTTGCGTATCGCTTTAGCCCGATGTAAAAAATCCAGTACTGCCTGCACTAAATCATCGGGAGCTTGTTCGAGTTCCTGAATCAATTGCTCACGGATTGTCATCTGTTCAAGGTTACCCATAAAAATGAGACGTATCGCCTTAGTATAAGCCATCTGATTATAAGTCAAATAGCCATGACCACAAATGAAGTTTTGACGAATTAGATAATTAGCACAGTTGTAAAGATTTTTCGACTGCAAAGATAAATTATCTATCTCTTTCCAAAATCGATGCCCTTTCTTAATAATGTGTCTTTCTGCTAGTAACATTTCTAATACCTGCAACGCTTGCTCTACCTGTGGGGCTGTATCTGGATAATTTCTAAGTTAACTAGACTGGCGTTTGATTGGAAGTCTTATCAGTCTATCTTTATGAACTAGCTGCTTTTGCTTCAAGTCATTAAAAATAGCTCTTAAATCATACTGAAACGAGCGAGCATATTCGTCTCTATACCTGTAAATCTCATCAAGAATTTCGTTTTTGTACATGGTTAGACCTCAAAGTTATACCCAATAAGCT
This sequence comes from Symploca sp. SIO2E6, assembly GCA_010672425.1. Classification (GTDB taxonomy): domain Bacteria; phylum Cyanobacteriota; class Cyanobacteriia; order Cyanobacteriales; family Coleofasciculaceae; genus Caldora. Next base: position 14,729 of record JAAHGR010000098.1, on the reverse strand, counting down.
CATAGGGAGTACAAATCACAGGTAGTACATAACCTAGATTGGAACTGATCTGGGCTAGTTTCCGTTGAATTTGGGCATTTGCCATATGTTTACAATTCCAAGTTAGCAGATAATCTAAGCTATATACAGTTGCTAGTGCCATGTGTAAAGCATCATTAGACGCTTTTGGGGGCAGGTTGCTTTGACTAAGAAACGCTTGAGAAAGCTCAAACGCTTCTTCGGTAAGTTCAAGAAGCATCATAGATTGTAGTAAATTTAATCGTTGAGCCGCCATAGCTGAATCTCCCTTAGCCGCCTCGACTTCGACAATCTCTGACGCATAAAGCGTAAATGAGCTACTATATTCATCCCACCAGTCTTGAGTCATCTTGATGTTGGCAGCAACGATCAGGTTGTCTGTTGGTCTTGCAGTTAGATGCCCCAAGATACTCGTTTCAATGTAAACACTGCCAGTCATATTAATAAATTGATCTAGTCAATAGCAACGGCATATAGTCTTGGCGCAAATTAAGCTTGAAATCCCTTACCCACCCCATAACGCACCGTCCGAAATTCTACGCGGTTTGTATCTGGGGCATAAAGAGTATAAGTGGCTTTCCCTGGTTCTCGTCCCACATTACCCACGCCAATGACTCGACGGGGAGATGCTGTTGCTGTCTGAGCCTGCTGTTCACCTTCAAGAGTTGTTACCGTCGAGGACACCGAACCCCCTTGCAGTTCATACTCAAACGCTAAACCAGATCGCCCACAAAACAAGTTATTCGCTCCCATACGCATCAAGCGATCGCACATTTGCCAAGGAGGGGTTTGAGGAGTCAGTTGATCATCCACACTCAAGGTACTACCATGAATCAGCAAGCAATCGAGTTCAAAAAAGCCGAAATTTAGATTAAGAATCCATTCAACGCTTTTGCGAGAAACACTATTCCAAAGGGATGTGACAGCATCAGCACCATATTTTTTGACCAGTTGAGTTGGTTCACCGCTAGTACCCAACCCATAAAGAATCAGGCATTGCTCTTCCCACCAACCCGTACAAACTTGGGGAGGAAGCTCGTTTGACTTAGGATAACGAATCCGCTGCACCACCGATTCACTTTCAGGTGTGAGTCCAATAAAATCTCCTAAAATATAGATATTTTCTACCCATTTTTTCCGATGCTTGATATCCTTTTGCACAGCTTCATAGGCAGCTAAATTACCTTCGATGCCACTTAAAATTGCCCAGTTATTAATCATTATTACACAAAATTTTTCGTAATTCAAAAGGGAAATACAGCAGTTTTCCCTGCTATGCGGTACATTGTTGATCCCCCTCGCATCCCCCATTGGATCCCCCTCCCGTCCCCCTTGGATCCCCCTCCCGTCCCCCTTGGATCCCCCTCCCGTCCCCCTTAATAAGGGGGAAGCCAGAGGATGCTACGCTTTTACTTCCACGGTTCGCCAGAGGATGCTACGCTTTTACTTCCACGGTTCGCCAGAGGATACTACTCCGAAAGGAAAACGCTTTGCGAACGCTTTGGGTTCCACGGGGACTTTTGGAAGAGTGTACTTCATTACAGTGCAAAGCGCTGTAAGAGTTAAGCAATTGAAGATTGAAGATTTATTCTCTAAATAAATTTAGGGGCTTGTTACCGTTTTAATTCTTCAATCTAAAATCTAAAATCTAAAATCTAAAATCTCCCTGCTCATCGCTTTACCGTGCACACACATGAGTTGGATCATCTGCTTTTTCGGCAAACTCTAGTCCTCGTGCTAGACGCCACGCAAAAATAGCAGGTAAGCCTTTATCAACGATCGCGGTACAGGTTTTTTGGTAGTCGTACTCGACTTCTCGCAGAGTTACCTGTTCGGTATCATTGTCGTAGATAACATAGGTGGCATTCGGACGCCCATGACGCGGTTCTCCAACTGAACCCACGTTGACAATGCGCTTGAGGGGAGCATTAAAGGTTTGTTCCTGCTGCTTGCCTGCTGCATTTACTTTGACTTGCAGTTGACTAGCATCTAAGTTGCGGACATAAGGAACATGGGTATGACCACAAAACAGCACATCAGCACCTGATGCAATAACTCGTTCAGCGGCTAAGAAAGCGTCTAATTCCGGTAACAAGTACTCATGGTTGCTGTGAGGACTACCATGAACAAAACAAAGGTTGCCCTCTTTGAAGGTATGAGGCAGTTGAGACAAAAATTCTCGTGTTTCGGGGTAAATGTTCTCGTTAGTCCATTCATGGGCAAGGCGTCCACGTTTTTCGGCTAATAGTGAAGGATAGGAACATTCGCAAGCATTTAGTCCTTCGACGACATCCTCATCCCAACATCCCTGGCAAGTGGGAATATCCAACGAGCGAATTTGTTCAACTACGGCATTGGGATAAGGCCCATAACCTACTAAGTCCCCCACACAAAAAATTTTGTCAGCTTTTTGGCGATCGATATCCAATAAAACAGCATCTAAGGCTTCGTAATTACCGTGAATGCAGGAGATAACAGCGAGTTTCATGCTTCCTCTAGGTCCTCATCTACAATAGCTAATGATTCTTTGATTTGTTGTTGGTAGTTTTGAATTGTAGCATCGGATAAACAACAATCTTTCAGGGTTTGGGCGATCGCTTCTTGATCCAAGTCAACACCTACCACTTCAATGCCACTAAAACGCTGAGGACGTCCTTTTAACCAACGGGGAACAGTTAACTCGGTGTAGGTACTATCAGGAATTCCTGCCACAAAATCAAAGTAAAATGCCCGTCCATCAGCTAGCTCAAAAATACCCTTAGTTCGGTTAACGTTGCCATAGGCTCCTTGAGTTAACTCGTACCAAAAAACATCCAGGCTTGCTGGGTCTAAAATTTGACCGCTGAGTTCCCCACGCCACAGCTGGGGTTTTCCTTCTGTTGGTTCAACGGTGACTCCCGGCACAACCTCCGAAGCCCAAGCGTGCCATTCTGTATCTTGTATATTGGGCGGCATCAAGGCAACGCGATGAATTGAAAAGTCATCTAACACGGATAAAACTGGCTCGATTGACGCTAAATCTACATGAAATCCCAGTTCTATATAAGTAATCGACTCAAGCCCAGCCAAGTTTAGCAATTGATGTTCCTCATCTTCTGTCAGAATTTTGACATTGGGAAACTCAGCAGCAATGCAGGTCATATCAATGGGAACCGGATCAGAACCAGGACTGAAATACTGCACTGGTTGCTTGGCAATGGCTAGCTGTTGTCGAATCCAAGTGGTTTTCCCTGCTCCTGGTAAACCAGCGACAGCAATAATCATGGATGGTTTTTTGAGTAATGATTGTTATTGTAAAATAAAATTAGAATGATAATCATTATTTTAAAAAGTTTAATTTTGCATGGTCTATACTTCGGCACCCCTACCTAAAAAGATTAACATTGCCATCATTGGTGCTGGTCCCCATGCCCTAACCTTGGTCGCTCATCTCCTGCAAAAATCTCAGAAGATGCAGGGTAAATTTTTAGTGTTTGATCGGAGTGGTCAATGGATGAGCCAGTGGTTTCACGCTTTTGCCGCCTTAGAAATTCCTCATCTCAGGTCCCCTGCAGTTCACCATCCCGACCCCAATCCCTATGCACTGCGGAGCTTTGCCGAATCTCGCCCCACAGAACTTCATCCCCCTTACGACTTACCTGGTACTCAGCTTTTTCAGGATTTTTGCTTGCATCTCATCAACAAGCAGCAATTGGATCAGTGTATCGTCCCAACCCAAGTAACTTGCCTTGAACCCATAACTCACATGAGGAAAACTCACTTTCGCCTCTGGTTAGACAATGGGGATTCAGTCATGGCTCGACGTGTTATCCTGGCAACAGGAGGCGGTAATCCCAACTTGCCAGACTGGGTGAATCAGATCAGTACACCCTATCCTCAAGATCGGCTGTGTCATTCCCATGATGTCGATTTGCGTTCATTGTCATTGGAGGGAGAACGAATTCTGATTGTGGGAGGTGGATTAACCTCCGGTCACTTGGCAGTAGGAGCAGTGGCTCGTGGTGCCCAGGTAACACTAATGGCACGACGGGATTTTCAAGAAAAGTTATTTGATGCCGATCCAGGCTGGCTAGGACCTAAATATTTGAAGGAATTTTGGGCTGAAACCGATTGGCAGAAACGTTGGCAGATGATTCAACAGGCTCGCAATGGGGGTTCTCTCACTCCAGCAATTATGATGCAGCTACGGCGTGCCTGCCGCAAGGGGAAAATGTCCCTCCATAAGCAGTGCCAAATTGTTGAAGCGATATGGCAAGACAACTCTTGGCAGGTTCGCTGCCATGATGGCACAGAGTATCAGTGTACTCGCATCTGGCTGGGAACGGGAACGAAGTTAGATCTGAGAGCAAATCCTATCCTGAGAGAAGTTTTAAATAGTTTCCCAACCACAATTGTTAATGGTTTGCCGGTTCTTGATGCTTATCTTCGTTGGCCTCACTGCGAATTATTTGTCATGGGAGGGTTGGCAGCTCTACAGCTTGGACCCGTCGCCCGCAATCTCTCTGGTGCAAGAATGGCTAGCGATCGCATTGTACCTGCACTGACCAAACCGAGTTTAGCACTTTTTTACTCTTGAGAAACTAGGGAATTGGGAATTGGGAATTGGGAATGGGTAACAGAATTGTTTCTTTCATTCAATTATATCAAGGCAAGGATAATCACTTATAATTCCCCTCTCCCTTGCAACCTTCTTTCTTCCCTTCTGCCATCTGCCTTCTGCCATCTGCCTTACTGCCACCGAAGTGTAAGTATTCAACCGAACTTGATATTAGGGGCGCAAAGCATTCCAAGGCGAGCTCTTGAGAAAGGAGGCTCCAAGGCTCCAGGGCAGAAGCCATAAGCTGCTCGTTTTATCAGTTTTAGCTTATTATTAATTCCTTCGACAACACCATTACTTGTTCCGTTATCTGGGAATCGGATATAGGAAATACCAACAACAAACGACAAAGAACAATAAGTATTGCCTCAAACTAAAGAGCTTGTGCTCTAAGCCAAGCAACTGGCAAATATAGCAGTTTCTGAGGTTTGGGTACAAAGGCTCTTTGATTAAAGACATCGTAATCATTACGTTCAATAACATCAAGAATCTTCTGGTAGAGCATCAATGCTGCCCAAACTGGCCAACGGGAGTCCCCACTGAGAGCGGTGATACCTCTTTCTGCCTGCATATAATACTTACGTGCCCGTTGAATTTGGAAGCGCATTAATTTGCGCCAACGACTATCGACAACATTATTGAACAAGTCTGTTTCTGTGTAGTTAAATAATGCTAGTTCTTCCAAAGGCAGATAGATTCTACCTCGTCTGGCATCTTCCCCTACATCTCGGAGAATATTGGTTAACTGACAGGCAATACCTAAAGCAATCGCTTCTTCAGTAGGATTATTGACATCTAGGGTTTTATTCCAGGGAGTTTGGCTACAGGATTCAAGACCTAGCACAGCGCAAGACATTAATCCAACTGTACCAGCTACCCGGTAGCAGTAAAGATTCAGCTCGGTAAAGGTTTCATAGCGCCTGCGGTACAAGTCCATCCTCTGACCAGCAATCATATCCCGAAAGGGTTCAATATCCAAGGAGAAACGTTGTAATGTATCCACTAACGCCACATCAGGATCATCTATCGGTTGTCCTGCAAACAAAGATTCTAGATGTTGTTCCCACTGATCTAAAGTCTCAGATGTCGTTAAGCTAGACTGGGGACCATCCACTAGTTCATCGGTTAGCCTGCACCAAGCATATATTGCCCAGATTGCTCGACGTTTGGTTTCTGGCATGATTAATGTGCCCAGATAAAACGTCTTGGCATACTTGGCTGTAATCTGACGGCAGATTTCGTAAGAGTCTGACTGGGAAGCCAGCTTTCTCATGGGTGGAGATTTAGACAGTTGAAGCATTGTCGCAGACTAGGAGAGTAGCAGCCATGAGCTCTGGGCTTTCGGCTTGTAGTATTGGTTTTTGGCAGTTAGGATTTGGGCTGTTGGTTGTCAAACCCCAACTTTCTATTAAACCCTAGTAGCTGAGCCCTGAGTTGGAGTTGGCGCAGTATCCGCCTCCCGCAGGAGTGAATTATCCTGGGTAGATGCTTTGTTTTGCTGCGCTGTCAGCAAACTTCGGCTGTTGTTAATTGCTTGCGCTGTTAGCTTACCAGAAAGTACTGCCCCTTCCATACTCGCCAGGTAACGTTGCATGGTGTAATCGCCAGTTAAATAAAAATTGGCAATCGGTGTTGTTTGGGAAGGGCGGTGCTGTTGGCGTCCCGGTGTTGCTTTATATACAGAACGAGGTGTCTTAACAATGTGATATTTTTGCAATTGGGCAGGGTTATCTCCCTTAAAATGCTGGGGGAATAGTTGTTCTAACTCTGTCATAGTCGCATCAACGATTTCCTGTTCCGATTTGCCTACCCAATCCTTAGCTGGTGCTAGGATTAATTCCAGCATCGACTTATCAGGATTAGCGTATGCTTTACAGGTGTTACTCATATCAGCGTAGACGCTTAGCAGAGGCGATCGTGAAAATAGGAGATGGTCTATATCAGTCAATTTGCGGTCAAACCACAGATGCAAGTTAATTACTGGGACTCCTGCCAAGCCATCTAGCTGCTTGAAGTAATCCATCTGTCGCCAGGGTTCCGGCAGTATCAGTTTCAGGGGATCTACTGGTATTGCCGACACATAGGCATCTGCTGTGAGTACTTCCTCCTTAAATCCATTCGCTCCCTTGAGCCAGAAACCCCTTACCGTGCTATCCGAGTTAAGCAAAAATTCTTTAACTGGTGCATTTAAATGTACCTCCCCCCCCCTTTCTTGGATGTAATCTACTAGGGGTTGACACAGACGTTCTGGAGGAGAACCATCTAAGAAAGCCATTTTGGAGCCATTTTTTTCCTGAAGGAAGCGATTGAGGGCCGTGAGGACCACCGTTGACGAAATTTCATCGGGGTTGATAAAATTCAGTGCCTTGGACATGGCAATGAACACTTCTTTCTCCACTCTAGGCGGTACTTTTTGTCGTTGCAGCCATTCTGAGAAGGAATACTTATCCATTTCCTCAACATACTTCTGTCCCTTAAGTATTGCTGGGATTAAGCCTATACCAAAGCGAATTTTCTCCGGCCAAGTGAGCATATCATTATTGCGCAAAATGGCGACGATGCCATTTAGAGGGGCTGGTAAATCCGGGAAATCAAACCGGGAGTATGTACCGGGTTGATTGGGCTGGTTGAAGATCATCGTGTGTTCTTTCCACTGCAAGCGGTCTTCAATGTTCAGCTCTCGCAACAGTTGCAGCATATTGGGATAAGCACCAAAAAAAATGTGCAAACCGGTTTCATACCAGTCTCCCTCTTCGTCCTTCCAGGCAGCTACTTTCCCTCCTAGGACGTCTCGGCGTTCTAGGACAATTGGTGTGTGTCCAGCATCAGCTAGGTATTTAGCGCAGGAAAGACCTGCTAGACCGGCTCCCGCGATCGCAACTCGCATGTGATGGTACTACTCTTGATTACTTGTTGGTCGATAGTGTTAATTTACTCATTATACTTTGCATTCTGTTACATTTGTCATTTGTTATTTGTTATTTGTTATTTGTCATGAGGCAGCTCCTCTCCCATCTCCCCATCTCCCCACCCCCCCTAAAACAGTTGACAAATTACCAATACTGTGGTATTAGGGGCAGTATAAGTGTGACAAAATAGTAGACCAAAGCACCAGTAAAAACATAGCTATCTGTTCGGTCTAAAATGCCTCCGTGACCAGGAATTAGTTGTCCTGAATCCTTCACACCAGCATCTCGTTTCATCATCGACTCGGTTAAATCTCCCAAGAGGCTAGAAATCCCCACTAATGATCCCAAAATAACACCGCTGAGGGGCCAACTTGGCCAGTGTAGATACCAAGCTCCCAATGTGGCAACAAAGATACTACCACTAATACCGAAGATTGCCCCTTCGACAGTCTTCTTGGGACTGATAGGAGAAAGGCGAGTACGGCCAAAAAACTTGCCAAAAGTGTAAGCACCAATATCTGCCGCCCAAATACAGGCAAAGGCGAGGAAGGTGGCGCTAAAAGCTAGAGGTAGGATACTCAAGTTAGTCCAAGAGTGAAGCCAATATTCTTTGAAGGGTAAGTTAGTAGATGCAGCAATAGCATGACTGGGTAATGATGGATCCTGATTCAGGCCAACTCGCAGCCGTACCCAATAGCTGGGCAGATAACCTCCATAGAGTAATCCTAAGATCGAGGCCGAAATATCAGCAATTGTTGCCAACTTGGGCTGGAATAGCAGGTAGAAACAGATAAATGTTCCTACTAAAGGAAATACTGCATCTGTGAGAGTTGGTGAAAGAGCAGCAGTAATTAAGAGCAGTTGACTGACGGCAAGGGTAGTTTTGGCAGCTGGTGCCATACCCTTCGCCTGAACCAGTTGAAAATATTCCGACTGACCGAGAAAGACAATGACACAGAAGCCGATGGTAAAGCACCATCCACCAATAATGATCATCCCTAGGGCTAGGATGATCGCAATTATTCCACTTAAAATCCGAGACCAAGGCATAACGCTTTTTGCAAAGGACCGTTGGGGCAAACTGTCCTGATTAAAAGATAGGGTGAAACAGTTAAGATTAACAAAACCTTATCTCAAGGTAATGATTTACTTGTGCCTACTTTAACTAATTCCGGTTGCCAGGGGACAGGAAATAGGGAGTTGGAGGAGCTGGGGGAGTTGGGAACTTGGGATAAAGGCGCTAAAAGTACAGCATCTACAAGGGACAAGTCCTAAAATAGATATGAGAAGGAGGACTTTATCAGATGCAAGATCAAAAACAACAAGTTCATCGTATTCCTCTGGGTATAGTTGTCGGTACCTCTGCTTTGCTTTTAGCCTTAGGTGTTGGAGGCTCCTGGCGGATCTGGAATTCTTTTAAGTTTTCGACAACAACACCTGTTACTCAGACAGCAGAACCGTCTCAGCTTGCGCTGCCATCAGCTGAGGTTAAAGTTCAAGTCTATTGGCTCAATGATGTCAATAATCAAATTGAGCTGGTTGCTAGTTCAGTAAGGTTAGATGGTGGTGAGGAGCCAGCTGCAGTCTTAAAGGGAGCATTTGATAAATTGTTAGCTGGACCTAGTGATCCAGGTGTTGCTACCACAATTCCTCAAGGAACCAAGCTTCGGAGGCTTTATCTAAAAACTAATGGTATTCATGTGGATCTGTCCCAGGAATTTACCACTGGTGGTGGTAGTGCTTCAATGACAGGTCGTCTTGCCCAAGTACTCTATACAGCTAGTAGTTTAGACCCAGAAGCTAACGTCTGGGTAGAAGTGGAAGGAGAAAGGCTAGATGTCCTCGGTGGTGAGGGATTATTGCTTGAGCAACCCCTAACACGAGAAGACTTTGAGCAGAACTTCGATCTTTGAGGTACTCCATGGATGCACCTCAATAATCCAAGATTGACAAATCGGCTGTCAATCCTTGCTAGCCAAACTGAATTCTCGAAAATGTTGAGCTTGTTGCTCGATTCTGGTAGCAAGGCGATCGCAAACTAAATTACACAACTGAAAGATGAGCTCATCTTCTACTTTGTAGTAGGCAGATGTCCCTTCAGATCGGCGGCTGAGGATACCTGCTTGTAGCATCACTTTCAGGTGCTTTGAGACATTTGCCTGACTAGTTGCTGTTGCTTCTACCAACTCTTGTACACATTTTTCGCCTTCCCGTAGCAAGTTCAAGATTCGCAGGCGCATTGGCTCACTCAAGATGCTGAAATATTCAGCAACTTGTTGTACTACCTCTTGTGATACAGGGTTTGCTATTTGCATTGGCATGACCCGGAATTAAGTGATCCCAAAATTGTAGCAGCTATTTTTACTCTATGGTTATTAACGGAATAATCGTTCATGAGTAACCAAGAAAGAGTTCATTGGCAGCAAGAGCGTAAATCTTAGTATCTCAACCAGGGTTGATCCGCATCAAAGGTTGACCATACTCTATTGGTTCCCCATTTTTCACTAAAATTTCCATTACTTGTCCAGATAACTCGGCTTCAATTTCATTCATTAGCTTCATGGCTTCGATGATACAAAGGGTTTGACCGGTACGGACACGATCGCCTATTTCCACAAAAGGTGCTTCAGTGGGAGCCGGGGCAGAGTAAAATGTGCCTACCATCGGCGACAAAACTTCTTCCCACTTTGAGTCTGCTAGGGGAGGAGCAGCAGATGGCTCTGTTGTTATCTCCGTTGGCTTGCCTTCTAGGGTAGGAGCAGATGCAGTTGAGATTGCTAACCCTGATGGGGCTTCTGGCAATCCTGAAACTTCTACGGCGCTAGTATTACCGACAGTCGTGTTAATGTTCCCAGTTGTAGGACTACCTTTACGCACTGACAGTTCAAAATCATTGCTCTTGAGAGTCAGTTCCGCAATGTCGTTTTGAGCAATCGCGGCTAGCAATTCACGGAGTTGGTTAAGGTCTAAGGTCACAACTAATTAGAGTTCTAGGGGTTGCCTAATCTTAATGAAGTGTTCGGATGTTCTTGGCATACTGTTGATTAACCTCTTGAGGTTTGAAACCAATTCCAAACTTGATCCAGTACCCAATGCTTCTTACTTGGTGCAATTTACTCACGACCAAGGTAGGAATCGTTACGGGTATCGATTTTAATACGTTCTCCTTTGGAAATAAACAGAGGAACCATCACCTGGGCTCCTGTTGAAACAGTAGCTGGTTTGGTACCGCCAGTAGCAGTATCACCTTTGACACCTGGATCAGTCTCAATGACTTCAAGCACCACTGAGTTAGGCAGTTCCACTTCCAAAACCCGCTCATCCCAAGTCAAAACCTCGACCTCCATCCCTTCACTGAGATACTTGACGCGATCGCCAATTTGGGATTTGCTCAGCCTACTTTCCTCGAAAGTGCCCATATCCATAAAGACGAAAAAATCTCCATCCTTGTAGGTATACTGCATGGTGTTTTTTTCCAGATTTGCCTGGGGCACTGTTTCTCCAGCTCGGAAAGTTCTATCTACAACATTCCCTGTTTGCACATTTTTGATTTTGGTGCGTACAAAAGCAGAACCCTTTCCTGGTTTGACGTGGAGAAACTCCGTTACCCGCCAAACAGCCCCATCTAATTCAATGGTGGTACCGGTGCGAAAGTCGTTACTAGAAATCATGAACCTGTTGCAAAGGGCAGAACAATTGGCATCTTATTCTACCAGGCAACAGGGAGCTTCGGAGTAGAGGGACAAGGGAGACAAGAAAGATATTTACACTCACCAATTCCCAATTCCCAATTCCCAATTCTTCATTTGGGGAACTCTTCATGGGAAGATGGGAAAAGAAGTTTTTGGGTTGTGGATCAGCCTCAATCTACTGCTGCTCAGCTGTTAGTCATATATTTATGTGCTCTTTACAAATTTCTTTACTAGATTGGTGCAAACGTTTGGCTCGGACGAGCGTTGTGGCACTGCTCTTGGTTAGCCTCTCCCTGGGACTTAGTGGAGCTTGGTGGAATTTTGGCAACGACCAACCGGTTCGTGATAGTCGATTACCAGGGGGTAATGCAATTACGGATGGTAAGGCTCTGTTACGGTATGCCCTACCGATAGATAACAAGGAAATTAGGGATATTCAAGCCAGTATGGAAGATATCTCTACCCAGCTACGAAGAAAGCGCTGGAGCTCAATTAGCCGAGATGTTGCTCAAGCTTCTAGACGATTGAGTCAGCCAGAAAAACTTCTTGCTGCTATTCCGGAGGAGAGACAACCGCAAGCAGAAGCCTTGATTTCCCAGATGAAGGAGGGGATTATTACCATCAGAGCTGCCATTGAAGCTAAGGATAAGGAAAATATCTCAAAGGAGCAGCATCACTTCCTTGAAGAAGTTGGTACACTCGAAAGCCTGATGGTAGAAGAGTTTTCCTTTGAAGTACCAGAGGAATACAGCAATTTCCCCCAACTTCAGGGTCGTGCCACGGTGGAAATGACCACTAATAAAGGTAGCTTAACTTTAGTTGTTGATGGCTATAGCGCTCCTGTGACAGCTGGTAACTTTGTTGATTTGGTTCAACGGGGATTCTATGATGGTATTGAATTCAACCGTGCTGAAGAATTCTATGTTTTACAAGCAGGTGACCCACCGGGACCAGAAACAGGTTTTATTGACCCAGCTACTGGTAAATATCGTGCAATTCCTTTAGAAATCTTACTTAAGGGTGATTCAGAGCCGGTTTATGGTATGACTCTAGAAGAAGCTGGTCTTTACCGTGAGGAGCCAGTACTGCCTTTCTCTGCTTATGGTACCCTGGCTATGGCTCGTCCAGAAAGCGACCCGAATGGCGCTTCTTCCCAGTTTTTCTTTTTCTTGTTTGAAGCAGAACTAACTCCCGCAGGAATTAACCTTATGGATGGGCGTTACACTGTTTTTGGTTATGTGGTAAAAAACAAGGAATTACTGAGGAAACTCAAAGTGGGTGATGTGATTGAATCGGCTAAAGTTGTTGAAGGAGCTGAGAATTTGGTTGAATAGGGAATTGGGAATTGGGAATTGGGAATTGGGAATTGGGAATAAGAAAACCTACCACCTAAGACCTAAGACCTAAGACCTATACACCTAACACCTACCACCTAACACCTACTGCCTTTATGCCGATTATCATCGATATACTACTGTTAACTACCTTGGGAATCCTGATAGGGGTACTACTACAGCGGAGTATCCGGAGTCCTCAACAGCGGCTGGAAGATGCTTTTAATCGACAACAGTTGGAAGATGCTTTCTACCGGCTACTGGAAGAGCAAAGCAGTTGTATTTCTCTGATTCAACTAACGGCAGCATCAAGGGTGGATGTGCAACAGGCGAAGCAGTATCTGGAGCAGCAGGTGGAACAGTTGGGTGCTATTCCCGAAGTTGATCTGGATGGGGATACTTTTTATCGTTTCCCCAAACTGCGTCGGCGTCCTTCTATAGATCAATCAGTATGAGCAGTGGCAGCAATTCGGTGCTGGTACAAGATATTGGGGAACAGGGACTTTTGGCACGGTTGCAGCGTTTTTGTCCACCGGATATTATCGGGGATGATGCAGCGGTGATTCCTGTTCCAGAGGAGGGTAAATCTCTGGTAGTGACAACAGATATTTTAGTGGATGGGGTACATTTTAGCGATCGCACCACTAGTCCTGAAGATGTCGGTTGGCGAGCCGCTGCTGCTAATTTGTCGGATTTAGCAGCAATGGGAGCATCTCCCTTAGGAATTACTGTCGGTTTAAGTGTGAATGGTGAGGTAGCAGTTAGCTGGGTTGAGCAACTCTATCAGGGTCTTACCTACTGTTTGGAACAGTACAATACGCCTATAGTAGGAGGTGATATCTGCCGTTCTCCTGTAAGGAGTATCTCTATTACTGCTTTTGGTCAAGTTGCTTCTCATCGTACTCTTCGTCGCTCCGCTGCTCAAGTAGGAGATGCGATTGTGGTTACTGGGGTACATGGTGCCTCACGAGGGGGTTTGGAGTTATTACTTAACCCAAAATCCGGTTTACACCTCAGGGAAACTGAGCGTAGATCTTTGATTCTTGCTCACCAGCGTCCCCAGCCTCGGCTGGATGTCGTGCCCATATTAGGGAATATTTTATCCCCTATCTCCTTAGTAGTCCACAACAACAAATTTGACGGGTCAGCAAGACACGGAGACATGGAGACGCGGGGACGCGGAGAAAGAAAAACCTGTCAAAATCGAATTGGTGGACTACTAGCAGGGATGGATAGTAGTGATGGTTTGGCAGATGCGGTTGTACAAATATGCCGTGCTAGTGGAGTTGGTGCTGTAGTTGACAGAAACAAGATTCCCTTACCACCCGCATTGAATCAATTGGTGTCCCTAGAGGAAGTTTGGGACTGGGTTTTGTATGGTGGGGAAGATTTTGAATTGGTGTTGTGTCTGTCGGCTGAATTAGCTGAGGTATTGGTGGAGCAGTTAGGGGCAGGGGCAGCGGTTATTGGTAAGATTACTACTGGTAATAGGGTTTGGTTGACAGATAGTAGTGATATTTATGCTGATGAAGAACTGTCTCTGAGTCGTGGATTTCAGCATTTTGGAAATTTTAGATTTTAGGCTGAGAGAAACCGGGTTTCTTAATTGTCCCTAAACCCGCCTCTACAGATATACGGAATTCAATTTAAAATTTTCTGTTGACAAATGCTGCTGTTTTTGGGATCATATCTAATGATAGAATAGGTGTAGTCATATAAACTGTTTCATTAGCGATCGCGTTTTTTGAGATTTACCCTTGTGGCTAGTGTTAGTAATTGGAAGAAATAACCACAGAGGTACACTAGGACACTCCAGAGAATCTATCTGCCCTAATTTCCCAGCGTTTAAGAACCCCGACTTCTTGAAGGATACCGCTGGCAAATGGGGGGTATGACCCCTTCTTCAAACCAACCAACGACATTTGGCTTCTCGGTGTCCTACTCAACAGATCATTTACGGGAGTTTAGACTATGACCTTCATAGCCGGTGTCTTCTTTTTGGGCTGAGAGTTTAGTCTGGAGTAAGCGAGTAACTGAGGTTTCCCAAGACTGTGATCGCTAATCCATTCGTGTGATCGCCACTGGGAACCGCTTCGCGCTTATTGGGCGGGTTGAAGCACTCCCCAGCAAGAGTCCCGTACAAGGTGGCGAGACACCGTAGGGGGAGCGCTTCAACCTC
>JAAHGR010000979.1 GCA_010672425.1 Symploca sp. SIO2E6 | reverse complement strand
GGAATGTTTAGTCACCACTAAGAAACGTCCTAGGACTGCTGCTGAAAATTGTTGGGAGTTGTTCTTTTTGGTTTCTTGAATCTGAATCCCTTTGTAGTTTCTTTCCAGCAACTGCCTCTTGGAGTTGGCTTTGATTAACAGCTGCTGGGCTTGAACTAGGTTTTCGATTGGTAGTACAATGAGGTCTGGTTGTGGGAATAATGGTTCTGCTATTGGTGTTTCTTGCTCTGGGTCTTCCTCTACTGTCGGTGTTCCAGATGCTAGATAGGCAATCATTACCGTTTCACCCAACCAGGGTTGGATATCTTCCTCATAATTGTAGCCATAAGCTTTTAGGAATTTATCCTGGAGCCCCGTCAACTGTTTTGTCAAAGCAGCTTTGGTTTCTGGAGTACCATAATTGTGCAACTTCTGCCATTGTTTGATATCTGTAGAGATGGATGCAGTTACTAGGGCATCTTCAGGAACCAACTGAGCACTCGTGGCGACTCTTCCCTGTAACAGATGCCGTTGTACCCGCAAGTAAGCAGCCACTCCACCACCAATTAATAGGATAGCTACCCCAGAAGCCAAGATTAGGGGCAATCGATTTTTCTTCATTTGTTATTGGTTGTTGTTTGTTGTTTGTTATTGGTTGTTTGTTATTGGTTGTTTGTTGTTTGTTGTTTGTTGTTTGTTGTTTGGGAATTGGTGAGTGTCAATATCTCCCCATCTCCCCATCTCCCAACCTCCCCACACTCCCCAACTCCTCAAGCAACGGCTACCAAAAAATCTTGGTAAACCTGTTCAATATTGCCGGAGGCAGCAGAAACATCCGTTTCTAATTGTCGGAGACGATCTAATTCGGCTCCGCGATTAATTTCGCGGGATTCTTTTTGCCGGAGTAGATTGTCTAATTCGGCTTTCCGGGATTCTATATCATCATTTACCCGCTCAATCACTTCTTGCTCATAATTGGCAAAACATTCTTTAATGGCATCATAAATTGGTTGCCATTGCTCCTCTGCTACCTGAGGTAGATATTTCACCAACTCTTTCCTGGCAGCTTTCACTAATTCTTGACGAGCCTTATCTACCTGCAAGGCCCCTACTCCTAAACTGAGCAATGCTAAGACCACTGGCCCCATAATACCACCTGCGATCGCGGCAATAATACCCCCAACACCAATAACTGCTATCATATTGAGTAGGATATCTTTCCAGTCAAAGCCTGCTCCTGCTAAGGCTACACCAGCTAGGTTACCGGAAGCGAGGGAAACTAGTCCCATTGCCCATTTTGCCCAACCTGGGGAACTATCTTCCTCTGCGGCTGAGAGACTACCGGGTTTTACCTGGTGTCCTGTGAGCTTTTCTGTAATTCTACCTGTTACTTTGGCGTAGTCAGTACCATAGTTAGCGGCGATTTGGGATAACTCAGCGAAAGCACCATTCATCTGGTTTTCTGCTAAGATACCCCAAGCGGCAATTTTATCGTTAATGTAATTCTCGAATGCTTGCTTTAGTGCAGCTTCAAAAGCTTCCCGCCGGTTTTGGTTCAAGATATCCATAAAGCGGATTTCCGGCTGATAGCGTAGGAAATCCGATTCAAAGGTACTCCCTAGGTTTAAAGTATAGCTCCGAAAAGAATCCGCGATCGCTTGGGCTTTTCTTTCCCCCACTGCCTTGATTGCTTGCTGTAATTGATTGCGAATCTCTGTAAGTTTATCGAATTCCGGTTCCACTGAGCTAATCCGACGTTTCAATTCCTCCACATCCTGGTTAAGGAGGGGAATGCGCCGTTCGATTGCTTCGTGGACATGACTATCTGCTTGCCGTGCCAGGGTTCTAGCTTGCCGTAATTCCGCAATTGCCCTTTCTTTAGTTAAAAATGTATTTAATGCTCCCATAAATTCGGGAAAGCCAGTGCCATTGAGAGCCGCTGTCGGATTTTTGATGCGCCGTCGTAGGGCATGAATGGAAGAAACCTCAAACACTCGTTCATCATAGATATCATAACCATCTATTTGGCAATATTCTGCCAAGTTGGCTTGGAAAACTCGCCGCAGTCTATCTTCGGCTTCCTCTAATTCTTCCGTATCATCGGGGTCAATCAAACTTTCCTGAATCTGATCCCAAGCATTGATCAGAAAAAATACCGTTAAACCTCGACCTTTGATATAATTTTCCAGATAGCGGCGTTCTCCTAAAGTACAAGGTTGAGAGGCTCTGAGGACAAAGAGAATCGCATGGCAATTATTGATATAACCTAAAGATAGTTCGTTTCTTGCTTCTGTATCATTAAGTCCCGGACTATCGACAATTTCAATACCCTTGGCCAATAAATCTAAGGGATACTCGACAACGGCATAGTCAACATTAGGAAAAGCTTGTTGATTATCTTGTTCTAGTCTCTTAGCTTCAGCTGGATCTATAGTATAGCGGCGCTTAAAACTCTTAAAATCGATTTGTTCGGGAGCACTACCATCATTAAAATAAACCGTAACTTGTTTTTGCTCGCCATAGCGTAACAGGGTAAGTAAGGCAGTACAGGGATTAACATCACTAGGA
>JAAHGR010000978.1 GCA_010672425.1 Symploca sp. SIO2E6 | reverse complement strand
AAAGCCCATCACATCCATAATTTGTAGAGTGGTTTGATAATCCATTTCACCGTCACTCTCATTAATGAGTTGCGTGACCCGCCATGATAACTCACCTGCTTTAGCCGAAACCCCTAACACCCAGGTGATATAGGCTAGCGAGTTTTCAAGATTTGACGGTGGCTGGTAGGTTTTTTCTGCTTGCTGTTGGTATTCTGCCAAATTCATAGCTGTCTCCTAGGTTAAATGTTCTCATAACTGTAAAGATTGCTATCCATACTGCAAATTCGATTAGTAACTGAATCATTTCATCTCTGAAAATGCTTGATGAATTGCCTGATATTCGGCACGGGAAATGATGAAACCAGGTTTGATGCTGGTAATTACCTTTGCAGCTTGATGAGCGCTTTCGTGGTTAACTCCAGTAATGAATAGAGCTGTTTCCAACTTGATTAAATTGCGCTGTAGCTCCACTTCTTCTGGTTGATACAGGTAGCACTGGGGATAGTAAGGTTCTATCTCGACTTCGGGTTTTGTTAGTACAGCCTGACTCATGACTTTTTTCCCTCAACATCACCGTTGAAATTAGCTGACTGTAAGCCATTGAGCATTTTTCCAATCTCTTCAGGAGATACACCCTTACGGTAGAGAGCATCAACCTCACTCGCTAACTGTTCACCCTTGAGAATTTTTGCTAGCTGGATATGTGCCTGCTGCAAAGCATAACTATCGATATCCGCTGTAATTTCCTGCTGACGAGCTACTTCTTGCTGTTGTTTGTCTTGAGTCAATAAGGATAACTGGGTTAGTAGACGATTGCTTAAATCAAAAGATTGAGTACGAGTCTTGGCTAATTTACTTTGACTGTCTTCTAAACTACGTTGACCAATTGTTAAGTAATTAGTCTCCTGATAGTTGTAGGTGAAGAGAGCAGTAGTATTTTCAAGAGACTGATTGTAAGTTGCTAAAGAGCTCTCATTAAGCCATCCATCAACACCAGAAGTTTCCTCAATAACCTCAACTTCATGAACTTGTAGTTTATCCGCATTCTCATCATGGATATGCTCAACCCATTGGCTGGCATTCATTCCAGACTCTTTGAACTCATCAATGAGTTGAACCATTAGCTCTGTGTATTTGTTACCAGTCTTTAACTCAGACTCAAGCCAAGGGTAAGCATCTTTGACGGTAGAGGCATAATTCCTTACTTGCTTGTTACTGACCTTGTACCGTTGCTGTAGGTCTTTGGTGGTGAAGGTTTGAGGCACTGCCTCTTGTGCCGGGGTAATGGCGGTAGGGAGCGGTAGTACATTGTTGTGCCGCGTTTCTGTTACTTGCTGTGCTTGAGTTTCAGCCATTTATTGTCTCCTTAAGATTGTGCCGTTTTGCTGTACCGGCAATAGTGCCGGGGCATTGACGCGGTAGTGACGCGGTAGTGTTATTTATTGACGCGGTATTGCCGCTTATTTGCCATAATAGTGCCTTTTGGCTAACCTGACAAGTGAACGACAAAAATTGACTAATAATTGACAGTAGAATGGAGAGAATGGTGAAAGCAGGAGAGTTAATGAAAGATATTCGTTTCCAGATGGATGAGTTTTACGTCGATCTTTTAGCCAACGATGCATTTCAGAGAGGGACATCAATGGCACAACAAGCCAGCTCTCTTCTCGGTGGAAAGCTTATAGAGAGAGAGAAGCATATTGTTAACCGTAATAAGTATTTGGCGTGGTTACGGGGTGTAACTCCAGCTAAACTTTGGCTTGATATTCGACTAGGTGAAGCTAAGTCACTGACTGATGAAGAGATAAAAAAATTGAGAGAGCAGGGATTAATTGATGAATCTGGAGAGATTCCTGGTTTAGGAGAGTAATAGTAAGGGAAAGGGATAGTCGAGGCGCGATCGCTTTCTGGCCACACAGAAATTCTCACTGGAAACGTTTCCAGTAAGATTGATTCCCACAAAGTAGAGGAGGGAAGGAAATGACCCACACACCAGTAAAACTGACCTTTGAGCAATATCTCGAATATGACGATGACACAGATAACCGCTATGAACTACGCAACGGGGAGTTAATAGAGATGCCACCAGCCAGCCCCCTGCATTCTGATATTGTTGAGTTCCTAGACAGATTGTTCTACAGCGAAGTGCAACGCTTGGGACTTGACTGGAGAGTCAAGCGCGGTGATGTTGGGGTACAAACAGGTTTAAGAACTGCTAGGCTTCCAGATGTTGCCGTTATAGAGGGCAAACAATGGCAGATATTACGGAATAAAGCTAGTAGCGCTGTGTTGACCGTTCCTTCATTGATGGCTGTTGAGGTAGTCAGTCCTTACAGGAACCAGCTTGATGAGAACTACCAACGTGACTATATAGAAAAGAGAGCAGAGTATGAGCAGCACGGCATTCCTGAATACTGGATTGTTGACCCTATTGCACAGTTAGTAACTGTACTGGTGTTGGTCAATGGCAGGTATCAGGCAACTGAGTTCTCTGGTAATCAGCGGATTATTTCTCGGATTTTCCCTCAACTGGAGCTGACCGCTGCTCAGGTTCTGGAGACGAGGTGA
>JAAHGR010000977.1 GCA_010672425.1 Symploca sp. SIO2E6 | reverse complement strand
CCAGTGATAGTGCTGTTGGTCAGTGCCAGCTCACCTGAGTTCGTAACATTAATGCCGAAGAAACTAGAGTTGCTAGAAATAGTGCTGTTGGTCACTGTCAGCTCACCTCTGTTCCCAATAGTACCACCGTATACACCATAACTGCTAGAGATGGTACTGTTGGTCACTGTCAGCTCACCTGAGTTATAGATACCAGCTGTGCCTCTACTAGAGTTTCCAGAGATAGTGCTGTTATTTACTGTCAACTCACCTGAGTTAGAGATACCACCTATGGTTAGACCAAAATTTTCATTGATGGAACTGTTGGTTACCGTCAACTCACCTGAGTTAGAGATACCACCAGTACCGTAAAAGAAAGCTTGATTATCAGATATAGAACTGTTAGTTATTGTCAACTCACCTGAGTTAGAGATACCACCAGCATCGTAAAAACTAGAATTACCAGAGATGATACTGTTACTCACCGTCAAGTTCTCTGCGTTCGAGATACCACCACCACCTTCACCGAAGAATGCGGAATTTCCCCCGGTAATCGTCAACCCGTCAAGGAGGACATCAAGGAAGTTGCCATCATTTCCGTCATCAATATTAAAAACCTTGGAGAAACCACTAGCATCAACACTGAGAAAGTCAGCACCTAGACCATTAATAGTAAGGTCATCGGTAATCAATAACCCTCCACCTGTGAGGTTAATTGTGCCACCACTGAGTCCCGAGTCAAAGAAAATCTCATCTGCACCCCCTAGTCCATTGGCATCCAAAATTGCCTGACGCAAGCTGCCTGTCCCGAAGTCTAAAAGGTTTGTAACTGTAAAACTAGCCATTGATATCTTCCTTAGTAGTGACCTGATGAAAATTCTTCCCCCATTCCCTCAAGCCAAATATCACAATTTCCGTTTTAGTTTGCGCCTCAAGATAGAGCCAGAAGCAACAATCACTAGTCCCAATAAACCCAGCATTGACGATGTTTCTGGGACAGCAGTCGATTGCTGTTGTACTTCAAATGCGCCAATATCAACAACAGCAATTGTGTCATTATTACTATCCACAATTCGCTCAAAGCCTGCACCTCGTTGATCCGTCAGAGCACTGATATCATTATTGTTACCAGCATCAATAGCAGGACTACCAGCAATTAAGGCATGAGTTAGGGTGAAACCACCATTGTTGGTTAAGTTGGTGTCTAGTACATCTGCAATACTGATGCCACCTAGGGAGGTAAGTGTTAGATCGTTCTCAAAACCAGTACTACCAGTAATGTCACCAATCAGGTTGAAGCCATTACTAGTAAAATCTCCAAAAACGTCGGCTGAAGTATTATTGTGAATTTGAGAATTGGTATTTCCAGCAATAATAGTGTTACTAATAGTAGCTAAATCATTGCTAGAGTTAGAGATACTACTGAAGTAACTATAGTTACCATAGATAGTGCCGTTGGTTACTGTCAGCTCACCTGAGTTCCTAATAATAGCATCGGCTAAACTAGAGTTGCCAGAGATAGTGCTGTTCGTCAGTGCTAGCTCACCTGAGTTTTCGATACCAGCTGTGCCTTGATTACTAAAGTTGCCAGAGATAGTACTGTTAGTCAGTGCCAGCCCACCTGAGTTTGTGACACTATTGCCAAAGGTACTAATATTGCTAGAAATAGTGCTGTTGGTAACTGTCAGCTCACCTGTGTTCCCAATAGTACCAACATATTCACTCTCATGGTCAGAGATAGTACTGTTGGTCACTGTCAAAGTACCTGAGTTTTCGATACCAGCTATACCTCTACTAAAGTTGCCAGAGATAGTGCTGTTATTTACTGTCAACTCACCTGAGTTAGAGATACCACCAGTATTAGAGACAGTATTGTTGTCAGAGATAGAGCTGTTGGTTACTGTCAACTCACCTGAGTTATTAATCCCACCAGTACCGAAGTTACCAGTGTTGCCAGAGATAGAGCTGTTGGTTACTGTCAACTCACCTGAGTTAGAGATACCAGCAGTATCGTAGAAACTAGAGTTGTCAGAAATAGAACTGTTGGTTACTGTCAACTCACCTGAGTTATTAATCCCACCAGCATCGTAGAAACTAGAGTTACCAGAAATGATGCTGTTGGTTACTGTCAAATCACCTGAGTTAGAAATACCACCAGTATCGTAGAAACTAGAGTTACCAGAAATGATGCTGTTAGTTACTGTCAAGTTCTCTGCGTTAAATATACCACCACCGCCTTCACCTAAGAATTCGGAATTTCCCCCGGTAATCGTCAACCCGTCAAGGAGCACATCAAGGAAGTTGTCATCATCTCCATCATCAATATTAAAAACCCGGGATAAACTACTACCACTAGCATCAACACTGAGAAAGTCAGCACCTAGACCATTAATAGTAAGGTCATCGGTAATCAATAACCCTCCACCTGTGAGGTTAATTGTGCCACCGCTGAGTCCCGAGTCAAAGAAAATCTCATCTGCACCCCCTAGTCCATTGGCATCCAAAATTGCCTGACGCAAGCTGCCTGTCCCGAAGTCTAGAAGGTTTGTAACTGTAAAACTAGCCATTGAT
>JAAHGR010000976.1 GCA_010672425.1 Symploca sp. SIO2E6 | reverse complement strand
GGTAACCCGTGAATTTACCTCCTACATAGGATGTTATTGGGGCGTATGCAATACGCCCCTACCATCGGTGTAAAATGGTGTCGATGTTGGTGAATTCGATAACTATCAACAAAATGTGCTCGGCGCAAGCTGATGCTGTAGGCGATCGCATTTTAGAGATTTGGGGATTGATTGAATAAATCTGATACTTGTAGGGGCGGGTAGTGGAATATCTTAACCCATTCGGCGATAAGAATTAGACAAAACCCGCCCTGCGATAACCTTGCGGTAACCCGTGAATTTACCTCCTACATAGGATGTTATTGGGGCGTATGCAATACGCCCCTACCATCGGTGTAAAATGGTGTCGATGTTGGTGAATTCGATAACTATCAACAAAATGTGCTCGGCGCAGGCTGATGCCGTAGGCGATCGCATTTTAGAGATTTGGAGATTGCTTGAATAAATCTGATACTCGTAGGGGCGGGTAATGGAATATCTTAACCCATTCGGCGATAAGCATTAGACAAAACCCGCCCTGCGATAACCTTGCGGTAACCCGTGAATTTACCTCCTACATAGGATGTTATTGGGGCGTATGCAATACGCCCCTACCATCGGTATAAAATGGTGTCGATGTTGGTGAATTCGATAACTATCAACAATCGGTATCAACCAAAAGAATACTCATTGTGATTCTATCTGCTCAGGTTGGCATTGTTGGCGCAGAAACGATATTGGTTGTGTTTGTTGTCATTTTTAAATAAGCTATCGCGCTTGTTGTAATTTTTCAGATTTTTTGCTACTATTACTTAATAATGGAATAGGTGTACGCCTATAATGCATAAGTTGCTATTGCTAACATCAAGAAATACCAGATCTACCATCTATCACCTAATCCATTATTGTAGTGGCGCGACATATCTACAAATGTAGGTTGGGTCGAGCGATAGTGAGACCCAACACAGCCCACTGATGAAGTGTTGGGTCTCGTCGCCTCGACCCAACCTACACTTATTCTAATCTTGCTCGTCCAGACTATCTCCAGCAAGCAGGTAATATTTAAACGTGAACTCTTTTTTTCTGAATTAGACCAATAACGACTAATGAATGCGATCGCGAATCTTGTATTGAGCTACTACCGAACACTTAACAAGCTATAATTTCCTAAAATCATCCTTTGATGAGGTAATCATTGTGGTTCAGCTAACAGAGCACTGCTATATTGTCAAAAATGATGAAATATTGAATAGTGAACCCATTATTCAGGGTACCCGCACCCCAGTCAGGGCGATCGTCGAAATGTGGCGCATCGGCGTTTCCCCTGAGGAAATTCCTCAGCGTCTGCCACATCTTAGCCTATCACAAGTATTTGATGCACTTAGTTATTATCTAGATCATCAGACAGAAATTAATGAATACATTGAGCGAAATCGTATTCCCGATGAATTGATTGATCCACGAGTCCGAAACCTATGAGGGATATTTTCATTGACGTTTATTTGGACGAAGACGTTGTTGTGTTTGTTGTCATTTTTAAATAAACGATCGCGCTTGTTGTAATTTTTCTGATTTTTTGCTATTATTTGAATAATGGAATAGGTGTGCGCCTGTAATATATATGACTGTATGCGATCAGCGCAAGCTAGTGCTGTAGGCGATCGCACTTTAGAGATTTGGGGATTGCTTGAATTAACCTGATACTTGTAGGGGCGGGTAATGAGATATCTGAACCCATTCGACGATCAGCATTATACAAAACCCGCCCTGTCGATAACCTTGCGGTAACCCGTGAATTTCCCTCCTACATAGGATGTTATTGGGGCGTATGCAATATGCCCCTACTATCGGTATAAAATGGTGTCGATGTTGGTGAATTCGATAACTATCAACAAAATGTGATCGGCGCAAGCTAGTGCTGTAGGCGATCGCACTTTACAGATTTGGGGATTGATTGAATAAATCTGATACTTGTAGGGGCGGGTAATGAGACATCTTAACCCATTCAACGATAAGAATTAGACAAAACCCGCCCTGTCAATAACCTTGCGGATTATCGAATCGGTATCAACCAAAAGAATACTCATTGTGATTCGAGCTGCTCAGGTTGGTGTTGTTGGCGTAGAAACGATATTAGTTGTGTTTGTTGTCATTTTAAAATAAGCGATCGCGCTTGTTGTAATTTTTATGTTTTTTTGCTATTATTTGAATAATGGAATAGATGTGCGCCTGTAATCTATAGGTTGTTCTGTATAGGAATAAAGTATGACTGTATGCGATCGCAATCAAGTATGAGTTATACCAAATCCGGTTTTAAAAAGTCTGTCACACAAGCCCCCTAAATCCCCCAGGACGATATTTTTTCTCTGTGTTCCTCTGTGCCTCTGTGGTGAGTTTCCTAAATGTCCTAACCAAAATGCGTAGTGCTATAGCAAATCCACCAGCCAATGAGATACAGCGCTTTGCGATGTTATGAGGTACAGTAAGAAAAATCCCCCTAAATCCCCCTTAGAAAGGGGGACTTTTACTGCCCCCCTTTCTAAGGGGGGTTGGGGGGATAAAGGTGTACCACATAACA
>JAAHGR010000975.1 GCA_010672425.1 Symploca sp. SIO2E6 | reverse complement strand
TCTAAGTAAAGCGATCTCAAGAGGTAATACCAATAAGAATTAAGAATCAGCAGAAAGTACGTACATTTGTCAGGCGGGTTTAGGGAAATCTTAACCCATTCGACGATAACTGTTGTACAAAACCCGCCCTGTCGATAACCTTGCGGTAACCCGAAAATTTCCCTCTTTAATTAAGTAATTTCAATCATACCGGCTTCAAGTTAAACAAATACTTGATGATTTGGGATGCTTAATTTTTACGAGATTACGTTGTTTTAGCCCTTGACCTCAAAATTTTTATTTATAGAAGCCTGTTTGCACCGCAACATCAAAGTTGAAATTTTTCTCCCCTTTGAACCTGTTAAGTTTATTCGCAATTCCGTTTACTACCAGTCTATGAAATTGAAGAACTAGAGGGTGGTCAGAGAAATTGGCAGAATGCTTTAGATGGTATTAAGCAAGGTATCGACAGCAAAATCTTTTTTAATCTGCAATACTTGACGGAGAATTATCCTCAATACATTCCTGCTCATATGAAGCTTGCTGAATTTTGCCAGGAAGATGCTGATGCTTGTGAAAAATAAGTAGTCACGCAAAATTAATTGTATATTTTATAATATAGTTTGACACTTTGTAGTAACTAGAGTTGGTAGTTGCGAGAGTGGTTCGCGAACCAGAAAAGTGCGATCGCAAACCAGAAAAACGCGATCGATGCAAGTGTACGGAAGTAAGCGCTTGGTCTATGATTGCCTTCAGCACCGGCGTTCCTCA
Organism: Symploca sp. SIO2E6; assembly: GCA_010672425.1. Classification (GTDB taxonomy): domain Bacteria; phylum Cyanobacteriota; class Cyanobacteriia; order Cyanobacteriales; family Coleofasciculaceae; genus Caldora. Next base: position 1,809 of record JAAHGR010000975.1, on the reverse strand, counting down.
CGACTGCCCACAGTCCTATCACCGTGCTAGGCACAGTAGGGTTTGCTGCATGAGTGTGGAAGCCAAGTAGTCGGACAAAAATTTTGGGAGAAAGTATGAATTTTTGTAAATACAACCGAAACGCTTATGGCACAATAACTGGAGTTTAGACTAAATGCCGTTCCTACACCATATATAGTGGTTGTCAATTGAAAAATTACGCTACATATGGCGTAATTTTTGAGGGAGTTAAGCCTTTAATATATCTCATTTTTACTGTCATTGAGAGCTATTTATAGCAATTCTACGACTTGTGAGGTACATAATTGAAGCTGAAAAGCTTGTTAATTATGGTTTTTGTGTACCTCATGTGAGTCAGAATAGCTAGATTTATATCCAACTACTGACCCTGGACAATCCCTAAATAGTATAAATCAATTACTACCAAGTGTCAAACCATATTATAAAATATACAATTAATTTTGCGTGACTACTTAAGGGCGCACGTCTTATAAGGGCGCACGTCGGTGCGCCCCTACCTCAAATTTAATGCTAGTGTTGATTATGCGATCGCACCCTCTGTGGCAATTCCAACAGTATCAGGTAGCGCACGACTGGCAGGATGACAGTTCCACAATAGATATGTGAACATTTGCCACAAAGGAATGGGCTTGCCGCCGCTTTTTGTGAATGTAGGGGCGTATTGCATACGCCCTAGGCAATATTGCCAATTTCACATAGAATTGTTCTCCTGATCCCAATCTATCTATAGAACAGGATCTACTCTGTTCTACTATTGGATTGTGGAGACAAGATAAAGATGAAATTTAGGGTGGTAGCTACCAGTATGGCTGTGGGTTTGGCATGGGCAATGGCCAATTCTCAACCAGCACAAGCATCTACTATTACCTTTGAAGCAGATCCCCATCTTCCCGGTTATGTACCGCAAGATGAACTGGAAATCAGCGATCAATTTGCTTCAACTTTTGGCATCACTTTCGGTTTAGATACTGATGGTGATGGCTTCACAGATCCTGGAGCTTTTCCTATTCTTGAGCAAGCAGGAACTTATCCTGGTGAGCAGCCTACATTTGTAACCTTGGTAGGATCGAACACAAAAACAGATACTGCCGAACCTGGATTTGAAGAGCAACTTGGTCAATTCTTTCTCAAAAGCCTAGACTTCAGAAACAACAAAGATCTCAATATTAGGAGATAAACGAGCAACTTGGCGTCCTCGTAAGTACGGTTATGCACTGGGAGGTTGTAAGCTGAAACTGAAGTTTCCGATCGTGAAACTGTTGGATTATCAAGCAAAGTGGCAGGATTTAGAGAAAAGTACCAATCCCTTTGCCATTATGACTATGGCTCATCTGACAACCATGATGACGCGGAATCAACCACAAATGCGGCAACAGGGGAAATGGGATTTAATTCGGAAACTATTGGAAAAAGGTTATCATCAAGAAGACATCAGGAAGCTCTTCCGGGTTGTCGATTGGATGATGACATTGCCAGAAGAGTTACAACAGAGTTTTGAAGAACAATTGAATCGTTCGGACGAGGTAATTTTAGAATGGAAAAAATAATCCAGTATCGCCACTACATTAAACAACTTCTGAGTGATTATGCTAGTCAAAGCCCATCTGATGAAGATGTTGAAGCTGCCTTAATTTTTGATTCGGACTACGACCATTATCAAGTTGTCTATACCGGTTGGAAGAATCGCCAACCAATGTATGGTTGTGTTCTACATTTGAGTATCAAGAATAGGAAAATTTGGATACATCATGATGGAACTGAAATTGGTTTTGTTAATGAACTTGTCAA
>JAAHGR010000974.1 GCA_010672425.1 Symploca sp. SIO2E6 | reverse complement strand
TGGGAAGCAGCCTCTTTGAATAATTTAGGCAATGCTTACCGCAATCTAGGAGAATCTAGCAAGGCTCTTGATTTCTACCAGCAAAGTTTGGCTATCAAACAGGAAATAGGGGATCGGCAAGGTGTAGCAAATTCTTTGGGTAGTTTGGGCAATTTTCACTTTAGTCAAGGAAACTATGATGAGGCCATCAATTCTTACCAACAAAGTTTAGCGATTTTCAAAAAAATTGGTAATCGCCAAGGGGAATTAGCTTCTCTGACTAGTCTAGCAAATGCTTACAGTAGCCAAGGAAACTATGGCGAGGCTATAGGTTCTTACCAACAAAGTTTAGCGATTGCTCAGAAAACTGGTAATCTCCGAGTAGAATTAGCTTCCTTAGTAGGTTTGGGAAATGCTTACACTAGCCAAGGGAACTATGATGAAGCTATCAATTCCTACCAACAAAGTTTAGCGATTGCTCAGAAAGCTGGCGACCTCCAAGTGGAGGCAACTTCTCTGAACAATCTAGGTATTGCTTACCTCAACATGGGAAACTATAGCCGTGCTATTGATTTCCAACAGCAAAGTTTAACCATTGCTCAGAAAATTAGCGATCAACAAAGCCAAGCTAAGGCTCTGAACAATCTAGGTATTGTTTACGACAATCTAGGAAACTACAACCGTGCTATTGACTTCTATCAGCAGAGTTTGGAAATTGACAAAAAAATTGGCGATCGCCAAGGGATAGCAGCCTCTCTGGATAACCTAGGTACTGCTTACTTTAGCCTGAAAGATTACAGTCTCGCTATCGATTTTCACCAACAAAGTTTAGCTATTAAACTTAATATCGGCGATCGCCGTGGGGCAGCAGGTTCTCTGGGAAATTTGGGAAATGCTTACCAAGGTCTAGGAAACTATAGCCGTGCCATTGACTTTCATCAACAAAGTTTGGCGATCGCAAAGGTTCTTGAAGATCGTCAAGGAGAAGCTGATTCTTTGCTCAATTTAGGCAATGCTTACTACAGTCAGAGAGAGTACAGCCGCGCTATCGATTTCTACGAGAAAAGTTTAGCTATCAAACAGGAAATTGGTGATTTATCTGGAAAAGGAAACAGTTTGACCACTCTTGGAGCGGCTCTCAAAGATTCTGGCAAATTTGCAGAAGCTGAAAAAGTCCTCCGTGAAGGAATAGAAACTTGGGAAGGTATCCGAGAACTCTTGGGTAGCCAAGATGACTGGAAAGTATCTATCTTTGACGAGCAAGCTACAACCTACCGCCTCATTCAAGAAGTTCTCATCAGCCAAAATAAACCTCAGGAGGCACTAGAATTTGCTGAACGAGGACGTGCTCGTGCTTTAGTAGAAATTCTACTACGGCGCAGACTTAGGATTCCAGAAGAACTCTTGACCCCTGACCCTCCCTCACTAAAAGAAATTCAGCAAATTGCTCAGCAACAAAACGCCACTTTAGTAGAATATTCCCTAACTCCTAAACAACTCTATATTTGGGCAGTTCAACCCAATGGTTCAGTAGAGTTTCGCTCTGTTGACCTACCCCAAGAGACTTCTTTCCCAGAACTGATCCAACTCAGCCGCAAGTCCATTGGGGTCGGAGGTCGAGGCAATAATACTTCTACTCCTTCAAAAAGAAATTCTACTACCCATTTGCAGCAACTCTATCAACTGCTAATTGAACCTATTGCTGACCTCTTACCGACAGATGAAGAAGAGCGCATCATCTTTGTTCCTCATCGAGAACTTTTTGCTGTTCCTTTTCCAGCCTTGATGGATGCCCAAGAACAATACTTAATCGAAAAACACACTATCCTCACAGCACCATCAATTCAGTCCCTCAGCTTTACTCACCAGCGAAAACAACAGTTGAAAAACTCTTCCCCTCCCAAGGGTAGGGAAGTTTTGATAGTTGGCAATCCCCAGATGCCTAAACGGGGAGTAGGGTCAAATTTAAAACCGTTAAAGCCTCTACCCGGCGCGGAAAAGGAAGCTCAGGCTATTTCTCCACTATTTGAAACCAATCCTATCATTGGTAGCAATGCCACCGAAACAGCCATTGTAGAACGAATGTCTAATGCTAGAGTCATTCACTTGGCTACCCACGGCTTATTGGATGATATTAATGGCATTGGTACACCGGGGGCAATCGTTCTGGCTCCTTCCAAGAATAAAGATGAAAGTCTTCTTCAAGAAGAGGATGGTTTCCTCACTACCTACGAAATTATGCAACGTTTTGGTCAACCTGAAAGTACACCTCTTCAAGCCGAGTTAGTAGTGCTGAGTGCTTGCGATACAGGCAGTGGCAACATTAAAGGGGAAGGAGTCATCGGTTTATCTCGTTCTCTAATTGCCGCAGGGGTTCCCACCATTGTCGTTTCCCTGTGGCAAGTACCTGATGACGATACCAACTTATTGATGACCGAGTTTTATACCAATCTCTATGAGAAGAAACTAGATAAGGCTCAAGCCATGCGCCGAGCCATGTTAACCATGCTCAAGGAAGATCGGGGAAACTTCAACCCCATTGCCTGGGCTGCTTTCACTGTTATTGGTGAAGCTGAGTGATTTTTTTA
>JAAHGR010000973.1 GCA_010672425.1 Symploca sp. SIO2E6 | reverse complement strand
GTAGACCATCACCTACTTATCGTTACTCGTTCCTTTGAAGAACAGGAAACCTGGCTCACTGTGCAGGATTTTGAAGCTATGGGTCGATGTCTAAGGGAATTCGAGGGCTTGGCATTCTACAATGGTCGTAAGCTAGCAGGAGCTAGCCAGCGACACAAACACCTGCAACTTATTCCCCTACCCCTCACACCCCAAGGACCGAAGATACCCATCGAACCCGCGATCGCTTCTGCTAAATTTCAGGGAGCCATTGGTACTATACCAAGTTTTCCTTTCGTTCACGCCATCGCTCGATTAGACCCCCGTTGGGCAAAATCTCCCTTAGAAGCAGCTGTAGCAACCAACCAGTGTTATCATGACCTGTTACGTGCGGTGGGCTTGCCAAGGGATGAAAGTAGCAGCTCAAACAAACAATCTGGAGCCTACAATCTTCTGGCAACCCGGAAATGGATGCTAATTGTACCGCGATCGCAGGAAGATTTTCAGTCGATTCCTGTCAACTCCTTAGGATTTGCCGGTGCTCTCCTAGTCCGCAATGAGCAACAAATGCAGATTCTCAAGGACTGCGGGCCAATAAATATCCTCAAGAGCGTTGCCTGTCTTTAGGAAAAACCACAAAGGCACAAAGAGCACAAAGGGTCAAAAAGGACTTGACACTAATGCGATGGCCTCTTACCTATTCCCAATTCCCAATTCCCAATTCCCAATTCAAGAAGATTGAGCCACCAAGGATGAGGGCTTCAGCAAATGTACCCCACTCAGTTCCGTCTCGATAAATTTTACTCCAGTCCAGTCTACCCCGCGCAAATTTGCCCCAGTTAAGTTTACTTTTTGTAAGTCGGCTCCACTCAAGTTGGCTCCAGTTAAATCGGCTCCAGTTAAGTTTACCTTCTGTAGATTAGCTCCACTTAGGTTGGCTCGAGTTAAGTTGACCTTAGTTAAGTTAACTCCACGTAGGTCTGCTCTGTTGAGGTTTACCCCTCTGAGATTGGCTTTTTCTAGCAAAGTAGAATAAAGCTTCGTCTCACTCAAGTCTCCCTCATTGAGGGAAGCCTCTGTTAGATTGACTCCCACTAGCACAGTTTTGTGAAGCTTGGCCATCCTCAAGTTTGCCCATCTTAGGTTAACCCCACTCAAAACTCGTTTACTTAGGTCTACTCCAGGAAAATCTCGTTTTCCTGCTTTATACAACCTCAGCAGTTCATCATAAGGTATGTTCCGAAAGCGACTGCCTTCATTTGCCTGATGAGTGACAAAAGTAGAAGCTGTGGATTGGTAGCAGTTGCCGGTGTCAGAGAATTGCATATCCTTGAAGCCTGATGTACTTACAGTTTTAATCATCAGGCATTCTGCTGGGAAAGCTTTTGAGGTAGATCCTGGAAAAGGGTGAATTTGACTGGAGTCTATAGTAAGTTTTGTCAGCTTTAGCTGTAATGTGACGCTTAAGGAACTGTGACTGACATCACTTACCTGGGTGAGGAGTTGCTGGTAAGCCCAACAGACGCTAATGATGCTTAGTGAACAGCCGCAAGATCAATTTTGAGATTAAATTGAATTTATCTCTAGACCGCTTGGATGGTTTATGACTTGAGAGCACTATACCGTCAGGCATAGTTGTCCCAGTCAAGTCTGCTCCCGTTAAGTCTGCTCCAGTTAAGTTTGCCCCAGTCAAATCTGCTCCAGCTAAATTGGCATTGTGTAAATTAGCCCAAACCAAGTTTGCTCCACTTAAATCTGCTTCGGTTAGGTTTGCTCCAGTCAAATTTGCCATACTCAAATTTGCCCTTGCTAGATTGACTCGCTTGAGCACCGAACCATTAAGATCTGCTCCACGCAAGTTGACTAAACTCAGGTTGACATCATTGATGATTGACTCATTGAGGTTGACTCTGGCAAAATCCAGTTCCCCTGCTGCATACCTATCGAGAAGCTGCTCAGAAGATATTTTCTGAGTGCTAGAAGTAGTAGCTGGGGATTGGAAACTGATTCCGAGGTATGAGAGTTGCATGTCCTTGTTAATTTATGTACTAATTTTCAATTATGTACTAATACTTCCAATTTTCCATTATTAATCCTAGAAAACAATTGAAATATACCCTCTTTTTGAGTGAGATTGATCAGCTTAGAGGGTGATGATAGTATTTATTTTTTTGGGATTTTAATCAATCACTTATACTAAATCTTGGTCGATCGACCTTCTTAAGAGAATAGCAAAACCTTGCGCAAACGTCAAAATCAAATTCAGCTAAAAGGGTAGCATACCAACGGATTTTATTATTTTTTTGTGAAGAATTTGTAAAGTTATTGAACTGATAAGAATAGAAATTTTCTATTCTTAGAATTTAATATATTTTTTGTTTAAGAAGAGATAAAAATTACATTGTTTATTGTCCCTTGTCCTTTGTCACAACCAATAGTTAGAGTTTTCGAGATACCATGGCTCTCATCAGATTCGGTATGATGCCCAAACGAATTGCGCATCGCTAACCTCTGCAAGTGGGATCAGCTACGCTAGTGCCGTATTAGATGCGTTTACCCTGCATTTATCTCTTAAGATGTAGATAGATT
>JAAHGR010000972.1 GCA_010672425.1 Symploca sp. SIO2E6 | reverse complement strand
TCTATTATTTTAGCATACCATACGATAGCTCAAAAGTTTATTCAGTAAAGGGTTGAGCCCTTTTTGTCACCCCGTCAGTTGTTAGGGTCAAATTCAATCGCCTTCTCGTAGGATTCGAGGGCTTCATTGTAGTGTTCAAGTTTCTCTAGCGCAAAGCCTTGACCAACCCAAGCATAAGCATAGTCACGTTTAATCTCGATCGCTTGATCATAGGAAGCGATCGCATCTTGGTATTTGCCCAACTTCCTGAAGGCATTGCCTCGCTCATACCAAGCATAAGCATAATCAGCTTTAATCTCAGTAGCTTTATCAAAAGAAGCGATCGCATCTTGATATTGACCTAACTCATATAGCGCACTGCCTCGCTTATACCAAGCATAAACATAGTCAGCTTTAATCCCAGTAGCTTTATCAAAAGAAGTGATCGCTTCTTGATATTTGTCTAACTCATATAGCGCACTGCCTCGCTTATACCAAGCATAAGCACAGCAGACGGCAGAAGGCAGTACCATCGATAACGCCAAGGTTGCATGTGGGTGTATAGGTGGTAGGTGTTAGGTAGTAGGTTTTAGGTTAATCGCTACCAAATTGCGATCGCCGTAGGGCCGTTTTCGGATGACAGGCAAGATGCCTGTTACACAGGATGACAGGCATCTTGCCTGTTCCACGGATTGCTTATTGCATATGCCCCATAAGATATATTTTACCCCTAGAGTGTGCTTTCGGATTACAGGCATTCTGCCTATTGCTTCTTGGTGAAGGGTGTCAATATCTTTATTTATAGGCGCACACATTTTCCCATTATAAAACTATACCACAAGTACGAAGAAAGCTTCACTCAACCTACTTATTCTGAAGTTTGAAGGATAAGGGTATGGGAAAATGGGGGAGAAGAGGAGACAAGAAAGACAATCCCCAAACAACAAACAACAAACAACAAACAACAATTCAGTAACAAATATTCGCTTGCTTGAACCGCCTAAGTGCCTCACCTAAGCGATCGCATTCGGCAATTAAACTTATCCGTACATAACCCTCGCCACCAACACCAAAGGCATTACCAGGGGTTACTACCACACCGGTTTGTTCTAGCACATCTAGAGCAAAATCTGTTGAATTCCTGCCAACAGGACAAGGAACCCACAGATACATCGTTGCTTTGGATTTGGGAATATCCCAGCCTAACTCTGCCAATCCCTGGATGAGAAAATCTCGGCGGCGACGGTAACGGCTTTGGACTTTATTGAGGTAGACATCCGGCAGCTGTAAAGCCGTTTCCGCCGCTGTTTGTAAGGCTGCAAAAATACCATAGTCCAGATTAGTTTTTAAGGTTCGCAACCCTTGAATAATGTGACGATTACCTACAACAAAACCAACCCGCCAACCTGCCATATTGTAGGTTTTTGATAAGGTATGGAACTCAACACCAACTTCTTTAGCGCCAGGAATTTCTAGCAAGCTGGTAGGTTGATAGCCGTCAAACGCTAGCTCCGCATAACACAAATCATGTACTAACAGAATCGAATATTTACGAGCAAAGGCAACAATGTCTACAAAAAACTCCCGTGGGGCTGTGGCAGTGGTAGGATTACTGGGATAGTTGAAATAGAGAATCTTTGCTTGGTTTGCTACTGCCTCAGGAATTGCTGCTAAATCAATTAGCCAGTCGTTTTCTGGTTTCAGCATTAGGCTGTGGATCTGACCACCAGCAATCAGGGGACCCCGGAAATGAGCAGGATAGGCAGGAGAGGGTACTAAAACTAGATCACCAGGATTAACGTAAGCTAGGGCAAGGTGAGTTAACCCTTCCTTGGAACCCAACAAGGGCAAGGCTTCGCTATCCGGGTCTAATCCCACATTATAACGGCGATAATACCACTTGGCGATCGCTTGGCGGAAATTAGTAGTACCTTCAAAAGGCGGGTAGCCGTGATTATCCGGATTTTGCAAAGCTGCGATTGCCGCTTCAATTACCGGTTCAGGCGCGGCTCCATCGGGATTACCCATCCCCAAGTCTATCAAATCAAGTCCCTGTTCGCGAGCACGGGCTTTGAGTTCATCTAAACGAGCAAATACATAGGGGGGTAGTGAACTCAGACGCTTTGCTGGGGTGATCCAATCTAGATTCATTGTTAGCTAGTTAGTGGTTCTAGTATAAGAAGGCAGAAGACTGTAAGGTTTATGATATCTGCTTTGCAAGTCTTTTATTAACTGGTGAGTTATTTCCGCCGCGTTGCACTAGTCCTTTGATAATTACATTTGATCAGGGTCAATTCCCATTTGGCGTAACTTTTCTGCTAGTCGCTCAGCTCGTTGTTGTTCTTGCTCAGCTCGTTTTCGTTCTTGTTCCAATTGAGAGGTTAATAACTGTGAGCGCTCATCCCCAGTTAACAACAGATTTCCTTGATTATCCCACCAACGTAGCCAAGGAAGTTTTACCTCGTCGTATTCTCCTTTCCAGATACCTAACTCAACCCCCATGGCTGGAATCGGATAATGGCCGCGTTCATTACTACTGAGAAGCTCATAGTGACCCTCTACCAAGTGATACATCTCTATTGAAGCATTT
>JAAHGR010000971.1 GCA_010672425.1 Symploca sp. SIO2E6 | reverse complement strand
AAAAATCTTTGTCTACTCGTACCCACAGATGTCATAGTTGTGGAACAGTGATGCACCGTGACCATAATGCTGCCAAACTTATTTTGCTCAAAGGAATAAACAGCGTACCGTCGGGCAGACGGGATCTAACGCTTGTGGACAGAACAACCTCTGTTTAGGTGGGGAAACTCCTCTAATTTAAGTTGGCTGGATGAAGCAAGAATCCCACGTGAAACACGCCGTGGGAGTGTCAAAAAGTCAAATTGTTTTTAATGCAATAGCTGAACAAACCTATCACATCGCTGTCGATGGCTTCAGTGGTGCTCAAGGCGCAATTGATCTCAACATTAATGCCGTGCAACCACCGGTTAATGATAACTTTGCTGATAGCACACGCTTAGCTGGTTCTTCACTTAGTGTTGAAGGAACGAACGAATTTGCCACTGGGGAACCTGGTGAACCTGATCACGCGGCTTTTCAGTTTGGCGGAAATTTTGGTAATCCTGCGAATTTTAATTCTTCTTGGTGGACTTGGAGAGCTCCTGCTTCTGGTGAAGTGACGATTGACACCATTGGTAGTGGCTTCGACACAACTCTGGGAATCTATACAGGTTTAGCCGTTAATAGCTTAACTGAGATTGTTAGCAATGATGATAGCCCCGGTCTTGGTCTTCGGAGTGAAGTTACCTTCAATGCCGTAGCTGGACAAACCTATCATATCGCTGTCGATGGCTGGTCTAACCGCCAAGGCTCGATTGATCTCAACCTTGACTTAGACTTGGAGTACACTCAAGTTGGCACAAATGCTGGTGAACAACTCAATGGAACTAGCGCCAACGATGTGATCCAAAGTAGGGGTGGCGATGACCAAATCAACGGCAACGGTGGTCATGATTATCTCGAAGGTAATGGTGGTAACGACACCATCGCAGGTGGTTCTCTCAGTGATTTTATCGATGGTGGTGAGGGTAATGACCAGCTTTTCGGTAACGGTGGCGGTGATGAGATCTTCGGTGGTAGTGGTAATGATGGTCTTTATGGTAGCTCTGCTGCGGATTATCTCAATGGTGGCAGCGGTGATGACAGCATTTACGGTAACGGTGGTGAGGACACGCTCATCGGTGGCGGTGGTTCTGATACCATTTACGGTGGTTCCCAAGCTGACGAAATCCTTGGTGGCAATGATGCTGATTTGATTTACGGTAATGGTGGTGAGGACACGCTCATCGGTGGCGGTGGTTCTGATACCATTTACGGTGGTTCCCAAGCTGACGAAATCCTTGGTGGCAATGGTGCTGATTTAATTTACGCCAACGGCGGCAATGATCTCATTAACGGTGGTAATGGTATCGATGAAATCTGGCTAGGCGGTGGCGAAACTGTTGTCCTTGATGCCAACGACACAGGATACGATATCATCAGGAACTTCCAACTAGGTCAGACTACTTTTGTCGTTAATGATATTAATGCTCTGAGTTTCGCAGATGGCACCAATGGTGCGGAAATATCTCAAGGCGGTAACCTCTTAGCCACCGTTAGTTGGCAGTCTGCTAGTACCTTTGCCAATAACATCAGCGATATTTTTTTCACTGCCTAGCGAATATAAGACAAGGAAGGAACCCACCCCCAACCTCTCCAAAGAGGGGAGCAGTAGACAAGAAGGATTTTTTAGGAAAAACTGTGCATTTGTTGCATCCTTTGATTTTCGACAACCAAACAAGAATTTGTACGGTTTTCCTCCCTTGTCTTCTTGTCTACCTTGTCTTGTCCCTACCCGAAAGTAAAAAACATACCCTTATCAGCTCCCCATCTCCTCATCCCTCTTGGCACTAGCCGCATAATAATCGCTCAATCGCAATTGCAATATGGGGAAACGCTAATGGATAAATATTACCTTGAGTTAGCGTTTCTGTTGACTTATAGCCTTCCTCTGTTGGTTCTCGAAACACAATCAGTTGCATAGTTTGTAAATTGATTACCCAATACTCCGGGATTCCTGCCGCTGCGTAAAGCTTAGTTTTAACCTGCAAATCTTTATTGAGACTGGAGTCGGAATACTCAATCAACCAAAAAACGTTTTCTGGGTAAGGGTGATGTTCTAGGTAATCTCTTCCTAGACGTTGCACAATCGCAATATCCGGTTCTGGCTCAGAGTTACTCTCCGGCAGTGTAATTGGTTTAGCTTGCCGGACTTTGGCGCGATCGCCTAACAAGTAGATCAAGTACTCTCCAGCCTCATCGCTAGAGTAAGCATGGGGTTCTCCTTCAGGAGCCATTTCCAAAATTTCTCCATTGAGCAACTCTACTTGACGTTCTGACAAAATCCCCGTCGTAATTATATGATGGTAGTCTGCTATTGTCCATTTCGCGATCGCTAAGGTCATGGTGATTCTCCTAAGAAACAAGGCGACAGGCAACTTAGTCAAAGAAAAGAAAGTAAATTTGTAGGGGCGGGTTTACGTAATTGGCTTGGTCTAACCGAAAGATGGTTGGTGAAGGGAGCCCCTACCGTATGTTATCTCTCAATAAACAAGGGAAGAGGGC
>JAAHGR010000970.1 GCA_010672425.1 Symploca sp. SIO2E6 | reverse complement strand
TAATCCCACCCCTAGTTTATTGAAAAATTGATAATGGGGAATTGGGAATTGGGAATTGGGAATTGGGAATTGGGAATTAGGTAAATACAGCTCAAACCATTACTAATGGTAAACAACAAATAACAAACAACAAACAACAAACAACAAATAACAAACAACAAAATGAATCAATCACTTTTGGTTTGGGGATGCATTTTGATTTTCGGATTCCCCATATTAACCATTATTCTAGGGCAAGTTGGAGAATCTTTGCGGCGACGAGAACATCCTCTGGGGCCGTTTATCCAGCAGCTTCAAAGATTCGTCTTGCCACCCCTGAGCATTTTAGCTATTTTTCGGAAAATCTTGAGTATCCAAGAGGGGGGAATCGCTTTACAAGTCCTAGAAACTTTATGGGGAATTGCGATTATTTACACCTCCCTTTCCCTAATTAAAGCTCTACTGACTACTGGTAAAAAAGAATACTTTTGGCAGATTGCAGTACCCAATCTGTTATTTCAGGTGGTTCGTGCTGCTTTGATTTTAGGCGTTGCTGCTTATATAATCGCTAATATTTGGCATATAGACTTGAGTCAGGCAGCTCAAGCCTTGGGCATCGGTTCACTGGTTATTGCTTTGGCACTACAAGATACCCTGAGTAACCTGGTTTCTGGGTTTCTGTTACTCGCCGATAGTCCTTTCAAAAAAGGTGACTGGATTAAAGTTGGGGAGATAACAGGTCAAGTAGTAGATATGAACTGGCGGGCTGTGCGTCTGCTCACCTTTGAAGAAGACCTTTTAGTTATTCCTAACGGTAGTTTAGGGAAGCAAAATATCCTCAACCACAGCCAACCTACACCTAAATCATGGGTGTCTTTCAGTGTTAGCTTTTCCCGCAATGATCCCCCTAACCGGGTTAAGCAGGTTTTGCAAGAGGTTTACCAGCAAATTACCGGTACAGTTGGACCGGCTTCTATTCTCACAAAGTCCTTTAATGATTTTTCCATTTCCTACTCAATCTGGATTTGCGGTCAAGATTTTTTCCCTAAGTTTAGAGCTGCCGAACAGTTCAAAACCCGCCTCTATTACGCAGCCAAGCGCAAGGGACTCACCATACCTTACCCGATTGAATATCAGTATATTGCAGATGTCACTGAATTAGACACGAAGAAGAGTACGCCAGAAAATCAGCAGCAACTTGTAGAATATTTGCTGTCACTCCCCTACTTCACCTCAGTGAGTTCCCCAGTGCTCACTAAGCTAGCTCAAAATGCCACTGTGGAATACTATGGCACGGGAGAACAGATCATTCAAGAAGGAGAATTTGTTCTAGGATTGTACATTATTCAAAACGGCAATGCTATACTTACGATCAAAGATACCACAGGTGGAGAACAAGAAGTAACTCGGATTGCCAACGGTGACTTTTTTGGGGAATCGGTATTTATGTCAGGTAGACCTAGCGTGGTATCAGTCACTGCCCTTGGTGATTTACAACTGATTAATATTGGAGCAGATGCAGCGGCCAATTTACTCCTAGAAAATCCGAAGTTCGCCAAACAAATAGACGAGTCTCTTGAGGAACGGCGGAAAGCGATCGCACGAGTTCAAAAGCAAATAGCTCGATTATCCAACAATATCACGGATAATGGTAATCTGGGGGGTAGTTCGATTTTGAAGCAGTTCGGGTAAAAAAGTTATATGAAACAACTGAGGGCAAGATGAATCAATCCCTATTGATTTGGGGGTCTATTTTGATCTTCGGATTCCCCATACTCACCATTGTACTGGGGCAGATTGGGGACTCTTTAAAGCGAAGAGAGCATCCCTTCGCACCATTTGTGCGCAATCTCCAGTACTTGGTCTTGCCTCCTTTGGTTCTCCTCTTGATTATTGAGCAGATTCTGGGATGGAAAGAGTTGGTAGTCTTCCTACAAATTCTGGAAACTCTCCTCTGGCTCGCGGTTATTTATACAATTTTGTCTTTGCTAAGGGTTGTGCTAACTCTTGACGAGAAATATTACCCTTGGCAGATCCCTGTCGCTAATCTCTTCTTTCAAGTTATCCGTGCTACGGTAATTTTGGTTCTGGTTGGTTATGCCCTCGCGGAGGTTTGGAAAATTGATATCAGTAAAGCTGCTCAGGCTTTTGGTATTGGTTCTCTGGTCATTGCCTTGGCCCTACAGGATACCCTCAGCAATCTAGTTTCTGGCTTTCTCTTACTTGCTGATAGTCCCTTCAAAAAAGGCGACTGGTTGCAATTGGGGGATATCGATGGTCAAGTTATCGATATGAATTGGCGCTCTGTGCGTTTGAAAACCGTAGAGGGAAATGTGGTGATTATCCCCAATGGCAGTTTAGGTAAAGAGCGCATTCTCAACTATTCTCTGCCAGATACGGCAAGGGGGGTCTGGATTGATGTGGCTTTTTCTAATGATGACCCACCCAACCGGGTTAAGCAACTTCTCCAGCAGGTGCTGTGGGAAACTCAAGGGACAGATTTGGAAAAGGGATTCAAAATTATCTCCACCGGTTCTTTTGACGATTTTTCCATCAGCTATAAAGTGATGTTTATGGCTAAAGACTTCATGAGCACCA
>JAAHGR010000097.1 GCA_010672425.1 Symploca sp. SIO2E6 | reverse complement strand
CAAGAGAAACCGGGTTTCTCTTGTCAGAGCCTTGCTCTCTCGTTGATAGCCTCACCTCCACACCCGGTTTCTTGCTTCTACTTGACCGACGCTATTACTTGTTACTTGTTACTTGTTACTTGTTACTTGTTACTTGTTACTTATTCAGCAGACCCTAATTAGTAGGAGCAAGTCCTAAGGAGAATTTTCTGGCAACCAGTTGAGCAAATCATCGCTGGTCTTAAAATCCCACATAGCATCTCCTAAACTTTCTAAGTCCTGGGAATTCAAACCTTCTATTGCTGCACTTAGCTCAGAAACTACTTCTGGGAAACGGCGCTCAAGCTGTCTCAAGATTAAGCCTCTTTTACCTTCTTCCCTACCTTCTTCCCTACCTTCTTCCCTACCTTCTTCCCTACCTTCTTCCCTACCTTCTTCCCTACCTCTCATTTGAGCCTCCTCAATCTGTTCAATTTGCCATTGCGCCTCAAACTCTTGGGTACTCAAGATACTTGCTTCGTAACTTTTGTTATCCATATAACTCTCGTATGCCTTTCTTTCTTTGTCTGATAGATTATTTACTCGCAAGGCTTCCTTGGCTTCTACCATTCCTTTGGCTCCAAATTCCTCCTTGATCTCGCTGTTTCTCAGAAAATAGATCCATTCTTGTAAGGTAGTTTGGGCTGCTCCTTTAAAATTTCTAACTTTCAACAGGTAGTATTCTGGAAAAATATCTGCTACTTTTTCTATGTTAAACTTCTTTTCTTGAGCCTTGGTCAATTCCAGGGTATCTCCCGTATTAATCCCAATGAAATCTGATTTGAGACGATAAATATAGTCATCTCCCTTTCCCAGATTAAAGTAGACGATATTCACTGAGTAGACTTTCCTAATTTCGCCATACTCTTGTCCTTTTTCGAGATATTCGGTGATTAAATTAGACACACCGTAGAGCATGCGATGAAAATAATCGATTTGGGCATTATTTTGCACTTCAATGAGGATCAACTCTGAGTTGGCGGTTTCGGCAATAATATCGACCCGGTTGCTTTTATCCTCTTGAGTTTGTTGATTGCTTTCACTTTCGAGCAGGGTCTTGATGGTGATATCTTGATATAATAGTTCACTCAAGAACCCTTCCAAGACTACATAATTAGCCTTATTGCGCAGTAGTTTTTTGATAGCCCAATCAAAGCGAATATGTTTGGCAGCCATAGTCTAAACTCCAGATTTAACCTCACCTAACACCTAACACCTATCTCAACCGAGAATTACGATTTATTCTCCCAAGCCCTATCTAGGTATTTGAGTACCCAAAACTAGGATAAATGCTTCATTCCTTCTTACTTGTTACTTGTTAAGTTGTTACGCATTTAATTTGTATAATACTAGCGAGCAAGATGTTTGCGCTACGCGCTAGCATCGCTTACGCACTACAATATTTTCAGGTTTTCGCATTATACAATTTAGCTGCACATCAGCTTACTTATTCTCCCAAGCCCTACCTAGCTGCGGATTTGCACCGGCATAATCAAGTAAGTCATTTTCAACTCACCCAGAGGTGTGAGAATTACAGGAGTATTGGCTTCATTAATCTGCATCTGAATATTATCTGTAGAAAGAGCCTTCAAACCATCGATGAGGTACTTGACATTAAAAGCAATTTCGATACCATCACCAGATATTTGTGCCGACATTGACTCTTGTCCACTACCCACATCTTGAGCTTCTACAGATAGGTTAATTTCTTCCCCAACACTATCGATATGAAACTTGATCACATTGTTCTTCTGATCAGCTAATACCGCAATCCTTTCCACTGCACTAAGTAATTGACGCCGCTCAATTGTTACCTGACGTGTAAAAGACTCCGGAATGAGCTTACGGTAAGCTGGGTATTGTCCTTCTAATGTGCGACTAGTTAAGCGATGCTCTCCTCCTTGGAAGACAATTTGACCATGCTCAAAGTGAAGAGCCACATTGTCAGTAGGTTGACTCATCCCTAGCATTCGCTCTAGTTCTCTGAGGGCTCTAGCTGGTAAAGTTAACTCTAATGGGGAAGTATCATCAGATGTTTGAGTCGTATCCCCTTCCTCTGGAGTATTTTGGTTAGTAGTTTGCACCACCGCTAACCGATGGCCATCGGTAGCGGCAAATTCCAGGTTCTCTTGCTGCATGATCAGGTGAACCCCTGTCAATACCTGCTTAGTTTCATCAGCACTAGTGGCAAACAAAGAACCCCGCAATCCGGCCATTAAGGCTTCTACTGGCAACTCAACTGCTACTCCATCCTTAATTTGTGGCAGTGGGGGAAACTCCTCAGCACTCATTCCCCGCATTTGATAACGTCCCGAAGTAGAAGTTAAGATTATTTTAATGCTATCTCCTTCAGCCTCATCGATTACCGTACTCTCGCTAGTGAGGGTAATTTCTCCTTCTGGCAGACGGGAAACAATATCGTTGAGTAGCTTGGCTGGAATCGCAACTTTTCCATCCGTTTCTACCACAGCATTAAAACTAGCCTGAATACCCAAACTCAAATCAAAAGCCGTCAGTTGCACCCTTTGAACTTCTGCATCTGCCGCCAATAAGACATTACCGAGGACAGGATGGGTGGGACGCGAGGGAATTGCTCGACTAACCAATGAGAGGTTGGTATTCAGTTCACTTTGGGTACAAACCAGTTTCATCTTATTGTTATTTGTTGTTTGTTGTTTGTTGTTTGTCATTAGTCATTGGTCATTTGTTGTTTGTTGTTTGTTGTTTGTCATTGGTTATTGGTCATTGGTCATTTGTTGTTTGTTGTTTGTCATTGGTTATTGGTCATTGGTCATTTGTTGTTTGTTGTTTGTCATTGGTTATTGGTCATTGGTCATTGGTCATTGGTCATGCGCTTGTCGCAAGCATGGTGCATCGCATGTCATTTTAACTCTGGTTGGACAAAATGTGACATACAATACTTGAGGCTGTGGAAATTGTGGAAAAAGTTGTACTCATTCCAGCAAAACCCATGTTGTAAAGACCCGAAGCTTGTGGAAAACATTCCCAATTCCCAATTCCCAATTCCCAATTCCCTATTCCCCATTCCCCATTCCCCACGCCTAACCCCTATTAATACGATCACTTAAGTGACGCAGTTTCTGAGCTAAGGCTGTATCAGTTTTGAGTAACTGGGCAATCTTATCGCAAGAGTACATTACCGTGGTATGGTCTTTGCCACCAAATTCTTCACCAATTCGGGGTAAGCTCAAGTCTGTATGCTGCCGCATCAAGTACATACTCACTTGTCTCGATAAACTAATTTCTCGGCGTCGAGAACTACCTTTGATGTCTTCTACCGCCACCTTGAATTCTTCGGCCACGGAGGTTAAAATCACATCTGACAAAGCTTTAGCTGGTTTGGCTGGTGGGTTCAAAATCGGAGCAATGTTCTCCACTTTCATCGACAAACCCGAAATTGAGATATGAGCCACTGCTCGAATTAAGGCTCCCTCTAGTTCCCGAATGTTGGAAGTGTAGTTGCTAGCGATATATTCAATCACATCTCGGGGCAAACGGATATTTTTGTCCTCTGCCTTTCTTTGTAAAATTGCCATCCGTGTTTCCAAATCTGGTGGCTGTATATCCGCAATCAACCCCATAGAAAAGCGGGAACAAAGACGTTCCTGGAGGCGAGTCATCTGATTGGGAGGACGATCCGATGCCAGGACAACTTGTTTACCTGCCTCGTGTAAGGTATTGAAAGTGTGGAAAAACTCTTCCTGGGTATATTCCTTACCTTCGATAAACTGGATATCATCGACTAAAATTACATCTGCTGCTCGGTAATGCTCACGGAAACTCTCCATACTATCCTGGCGAATTGCCCCAATCAGATCGTTGGTAAACTGCTCAGTAGAAACATAAAAGATTTGGGACTCAGGACAAATATCCAAGCGGTAATGAGCAATTGCCTGCATCAAGTGAGTTTTACCTAAACCAACACCACCACAAAGAAACAGTGGATTAAATTCCCTCCCGGGAGACTCGGCTACCGCCAGAGAAGCAGCATGAGCCATGCGGTTATTGGAGCCAACGACGAAGCTGGAGAAGACATATTTAGAATTGAGTTCTGTTGGTCGAGGTTGATTATGAGCGGTACTATCTGCAATACTACTAATTACCGGAAGTGACCAATCAAGATCTAAATTATCGTCAAACTCGCTATCATCCTCCGTGGTAGCTGTGAGTTGAATTTCCACTGCTTGACCCAAAATCTCCTCGACTACTTCAGTTATGGTAGTAATATAGTACTTCTGTAGCCAATTTCTGGCAAAAGGATTAGGGGTACGAATCACCAAGCAGTTATTTTCCAGCTCTTGGGCACTAGTACTCTTAATCCAGGTTTCAAAAGTAGGTCTACTCAATTGTAATTGTAGACGCTCCAGTACCTGATTCCAAATTTGTTTGAGGGAAGTTTCCACAAGCTTTCCTTGACCGTAATCTTAATCTTAGTTGTGATTATTCGCTTTGAGCCATTATGAAGGAATCCCTAGAAATTGCTCAGTTAGGCAACCCAATCCTGCGACAGCAAGCCCAATTAGTAGATAACATATCAGATCCATACCTCCAAAAGCTGATTGACAAACTGCTCACTACTGTGGTAGACGAAAACGGCGTTGGTCTGGCCGCACCTCAAGTATCTCAATCCTATCGTTTGTTAATCGTAGCGTCTCGTCCCAATCTTCGGTATCCCCACGCACCGGTGATGGAACCGACGGCGATGGTCAATCCCAGAATCATTGCTCATTCAGAGGAAATGGTGAAGGATTGGGAAGGCTGTTTAAGTATTCCAGGTATTCGAGGTTTAGTTCCCAGATATCGGTCAGTAGAGGTAGAGTATACTAATCGAGAAGGTCAGCAACAACAGCAAGAATTGACAGATTTTGTAGCTCGCATCTTCCAACACGAATATGATCACCTTGATGGTATCGTTTTTTTAGATCGGGTGGAAAGTACCCACGAGATGATTACGGAACAGGAGTATATTAAAAGGGTAAGTAGGGTTTGTTGAATAAGTAATAAGTAATAAGTAATGAGTAATAAGTAATGAGTAACCAACAACAAATAACAAACAACAAACAACCAACAACAAACAACCAACAACAAATAACAAACAACAAACAACCAACAACAAATAACAAACAACCAACAACAAACAACCAACAACCAACAACCAACAACCAACAACCAACAACAAATAACCAACAACCAACAACAAACAACAAATGAGTGCTTTTCGTGTAGGTATTGCTGGTCCTGTAGGTTCAGGGAAAACCGCCTTGTTAGATGCTTTGTGTAAGGCAATGCGTGTTTCCTATCCGATTGCTGTAGTCACTAATGATATCTATACCCAAGAAGATGCTCAGTTTTTGGTGAGGAGTCAGGCACTGGAGGGCGAGCGCATTTTGGGAGTAGAAACCGGTGGTTGTCCCCATACGGCAATCCGAGAGGATGCTTCGATTAACCTAGCAGCAATCGCGCAACTTGAACAACAGTTTACTGACTTAGATTTAGTCTTCCTCGAAAGTGGTGGGGATAACCTAGCCGCCACCTTCAGTCCAGAATTAGTGGATTTGACGATTTATGTTATAGATGTTGCCGCTGGTGACAAGATTCCCCGGAAAGGAGGGCCAGGGATCACTAAGTCAGACTTGCTGGTAATTAACAAAATCGATCTTGCTCCCCTCGTCGGTGCTGATTTGGGGATCATGGAGAGGGATGCCAAAAAGATGCGGGGTGACAAACCCTTCGTCTTTACTAATTTGAAAACTCAAGAAGGACTTACAGCGGTGATTGATTTTCTTAAACTATATATGGGTTGATTGAGTAATGAGTAACAAGTAACAAGTAACAAGTAACAAGTAACAAGTAACAAGTAACAAGTAACAAGTAACAAGTAACAAGTAACAAGTAACAAGTAAATGGAAAATCCCCTAAAACTTACCACCTAACACCTACCACTGTTCCCAATGCCCAATGCCCAATGCCCAATGCCCAATGCCCAATGCCCAATGCCCAATTCCCAATTCCCAATTCCCAATTCCCAATTCCCAATTCCCAATGACCATATATTAATGGCTAGTTACTAGTCACAGGTCGAAAAATCAACGAGGAACTAGTAACTAGCCATTGAAAAAGAGCTAAAATGCACAGTCAGACCCTAGATAAACCAAGTTTACCAGCCCTTCTCTGCTTGTTCTAGCACGTAGGTAGCAACATCTTCGATCTCAACCGGTGTCAGGTATCCCTGAAAACCAGGCATCGGACTGTTACCATAAGTTATCTGGTCGATAATTTTCTCCAGGGAGTACTTATCATACTTTTCCAGGTCTTCTCTCTTCAAGGTTTTAAAATCCTTAACGAGATTCTTACCGCCTTTATGACAAGCATAGCACTCACTAACAAAGATTTGTTTACCTTTGGCCACATCACCTGCTAAGGCAGGAGTTGCCACAACAAAGCTGAACAAAGCGATTGCAACCAAAATAACCGATAGTAATTTTTTCAACAATGCTCTCCTTTTGATCAACACCAGCAACCACCTTGAGTTACCCTGAACTCTCAGGCAAAGTTAATGCACTATTTCCAGCCTTTCTCTGCTTGTTCTAGCACGTAAGCAGCAACATCTTCAATCTTAGAAGCCGGTTTTATGCGCCTCCCAAAAGCAGGCATCGCACCCGCACCGTTAGTTACCTGTGACACAATCGCCTCAAGGGAGTTCTTACCATACTTTTCTAGGTCTTCTTTGCTCAAGGTTTTCTTTTTATTAACGGTGTTCTTACCACCTGCATGACACACTTGACAGTTTTGCTTAAAGACTGCGGCTCCCTTTGTTGCATCACCTGCTAGGGCAGGGGTCGCAAAAGCAAAGCTGAACAAAGCGATCGCTAAAATAACCGATAGAATCTTTTTCAATTGTGTTCTCCTCTTTGTGAATACAGGCAATAAGCTATCGTTCCTTTGTCCATTATCGGATAAAGTGGCTTCCCCAGTCAAAAAGATACAGCAAATTTCTCAAAACTGGGTAAACTGCCACTGCCGCTGACGGGTGAGCGACATTATGCATGGGATTTTGAGCTTTGTATCCAAACCAACTCCCCACACTCCCCACACCTTTTTTTCGCTCACCCCTACTCAACAGTGATTTCACCGATCATACGAACACCCTGGTGGGGTTGGCAGTAGAATGAGTAAGTCCCAGGTGGGGCGTCAGCCGGGAAGGTGGTTGTCAGCGATTCTCCTACAGCAAACAGTAGCTTTTCTTGAGATAGGGATTTAGCTAACTCAGCATCATTGCCTGGGGTTTGCTCAAAGACAACATTATGGGGACCGAGTTGGTTCATCACCCATTCAATCGTATCTCCCGGCTTGACGGTCAAAGTACGAGGGTCAAACATCAGTCTACCCCTGTCCGTTCCCATTTTTACTGTATAAGTTTCTGCTATTGCCGGGGAAGCTGATAAAGTGAAGCTGACGACAACCAGCAGGATTGTGGACAGGAGGACTCCCAGCTTGCCTAAAATTGAGGATTTAAATTGCATCATGTTTGTTATTTGTTATTTGTCATTTGTCATTTGTTATTGGTCATTGGTCATATGTAAGAGTTTGACAAGTATTTACGTTTCTTAATATAGTTGATTTGCTCGACTTTAGATCGGTTTGTTCTAATCTCCACGTCTAGTGCGTCCCAAAATCCCCAGAGTTTACCTCAATGAGATCTGGAATTGATAGTTATAGCCATTTGAACTCCCTAATCCATAAGTGGGAGCCTAGATGTAAGCTAGTTGCTCTATTAGCGTTAATTTTTGCCTTTTCTGTTGTACGGCAGTTAGCCTTGCTACCAGCCATGGTGCTAGTAACCCTAGTGTTGTCTAGTCTCTCTCGGTTACCAGGAACATTTTTCCTGAGTCGATTGCGTTATCCTGGCTGGTTTCTAGTAGCGATCGCGATTCTGTTACCTGTT
Organism: Symploca sp. SIO2E6; assembly: GCA_010672425.1. Classification (GTDB taxonomy): domain Bacteria; phylum Cyanobacteriota; class Cyanobacteriia; order Cyanobacteriales; family Coleofasciculaceae; genus Caldora. The sequence goes on along the minus strand of JAAHGR010000097.1, from coordinate 9,143 downwards.
AGTGTTGGCAGTACAGTTATCTTCCAGTTTGGTTGGCTGGCAGTCAGGCAGGAAGGACTGTTGCTGTTAGTGGTGGTAGTAACTCGGTTTCTCTGTATTCTAACAGTAAGTCTGATTTGGTTTGCGACTACACCATTGTTAACCAACATCAAAGCCATGCAAGCTTTGGGACTCCCAGCTACCCTAGCTGAAATGATGCTGTTGTCTTACCGCTATTTTGAACAGTTTGCCGAGGATTTGACAAAGATGAAGCGAGCCATGCAGCTGCGGGGGTTTCGAGCCACTAAATTGAGTCACCGTAACTTGGCAGTGTTAGCATCCTTAGCAGGTACATTATTAGTGCGGAGTTATGAGCAGTCGGAACAAGTTTATCAGGCAATGAGATTACGAGGGTATGGTTATCTTCCCCAAGGTCGCCGATATGGTAAAAATAGAATGAAGCGTATTTCTCAAGGAGATGCGATCGCGTTGGGGATAACTTTGCTGATTGCAATTGGGTTTGTTGTTGGTGAATTGGGAATTGGGAATTGGGAATTGGGAATTGGGAATTGAGAATTGGGAATTGGGAATTGGGAATTGGGAATTGAGAATTGGGAATTGGGAATTGGGAGGTTTCGTAAGTTGTTAGTTACAAGTATTAAGTGTTGAGATCCCCCCTAACCCCCCTTAACAAGGGGGGGACCGGATTCAAGGGGGGGAACTGGATTGAAAGTCCCCCTGATTAAACCGGATTGAAAGTCCCCCTTATTAAGGGGGATTTAGGGGGATCTAACAAGATTAAGCGATTATAACTAGCAACTTGGGCGAATATGAGTCTTGGTTGTAATTATCATGATTTTTTGTTATTATTAGAGAGTGAGATAGTTGTGCGCCTATAGTATCAAATTCGGATAAACAATTATCAATCCCTTATACCTTGCAACCTTCTTTCTTCCCTTGGAACCTCCGGTTCCCCTCCTTGGAGGGGTTAGGGGTGGGTTGGAGCCCTGGAGCCTTATTACCACCAAAGTGTAAGTTATCAACCGAACACGATATAAGGTATGAAAGTAGAAGCATTGGCTATCCAAATTTCTGGACTCAGTTTTTCTTACCCCAACCAACCACCGGTTTTACAAGATATCAGCTTCACTATACAACCAGGAGAACGAGTGGGCTTGATTGGACCAAATGGTGCCGGTAAGTCTACCTTGTTTCTCTCCATCTGTGGGATATTACAGCCAACTACCGGAGAAATACTCCTATTTGGCAAACCGGTAGTTAAGGGAGAATTTCGCCCAGAAATCGGCTTAGTGTTTCAGAATCCCAATGATCAGTTATTTTGTCCTTCAGTGTGGGATGATGTCGCCTTTGGTCCAGAGAATCTGGGACTATCGCCAGCAGAAATTGAGCATCGAGTTGAGGAAGCCTTTGCAGTTACCGGTATCCAGAAATTAGCTGAGCGAGTTCCCCACCATCTCTCTGGAGGTGAAAAATGTATGGTAGCGATCGCAGGTGTTCTCGCCCTACAACCTCAACTGGTACTATACGATGAACCAAGTGCCAACCTAGATCTGCCTTCCCGGCGTCGCCTGATTGATTTTCTTCGGGAGGCAGAACCCACCCCTAACCCCTCCAAGGAGGGGAACCGGAGGCAGAACCCACCCCTAACCCCTCCAAGGAGGGGAACCGGAGGCAGGAGGCAGGAGGGAAGTACCCAGGAAACGATCATTATCTCTTCCCATGATTTAGAATTGATTATTGAAGTTTGCGATCGCGTTCTCCTTCTTGATGAAGGAAAGATTCTTGCTGATGGCCATCCTACGGAAATAATTGGGAATGGGGAATGGGGAATAGGGAATTGGGAATAGGGAATTGGGAATGGGGAATTGGGAATTGGGAATTGGGAATTGGGAATTGGGAATTGGGAATTGGGAATTGGGAATTGGGAATTGGGAATTGGGAATTGGGAATTGGGAATTGGGAATTGAGTTTCTTCCTTACTCCGTGAGCTGTTAGGCGCTTTTTGCTATCATCATAATTATGTCCGGCTAAACAGTTATGATATCCTTCTAACTTGCAACCTTCTTCCTTCCCTTGAAGGCTTCTGCCTTCTGCCTTCTGCCTTGTTTCGTCCAAAGTGCAAGTATTCAACCGGACATTATATCACTAAAAAAAACTGCATTTAATACAGTACCAGTTGTCATGGTCATCCTGGCAGTAGTAGCATCCATCCCACCAAATACAAGTATCATAAGTTGCGACAAAACTTTCAGAATTTAGGAGTGTTGCTACTTCATCTTTCTTATCTGCTGTCGGTTTATTCACTTCTTGGTCAAGGATTTTGTGCAACTCCTCAGAAACCGGATCTAAATGGTAAGTTTGTGTCATGTTCAAAACCTCTTATTAAATGCAGAATTACTGTTACGTTATATTACGGAACTTTGTGTCCTATCCTTCGGTAACTCCTACTCCATAATATGTCCTTGTGGTGAATTGGCAATAACCAATGACTAATAACCTAAATGTACTCTTAAACCCTTTCGAGTTATATAACATCCCCCTCGACGATTGGATTAACGCCACTGTTGATTTCCTCGTTAATAACTTTCGTCCCCTGTTCCAAGCTATTCGTTTTCCCGTTAGCCTAGCCCTTGATGGCATAGAATGGGTATTCCTGGCTATTCCTCCCCTGATTTTCCTCTTAATTACGGGCTTGATTGCATGGCAACTAGCCGGTAGAGTGATTGCTATCTATAGTATCATTGCCTTGACCTTGATTGGCTTCCTGGGGATTTGGGAAGAAGCGATGGTCTCCCTGGCACTAGTGATGACAGCGGTAGGGTTTTGCACTGTAATTGGCATTCCTCTCGGTATTGCCTCTGCTAGGAACGATCGCGTGGAAGGATTGGTTAAACCCCTGCTAGATGTGATGCAAACCATCCCTTCCTTTGTCTATCTGGTGCCAGTAGTGATGCTGTTTGGCATTGGTAAAATTCCTGGGGTGATGGCAACCTTTATTGTGGCAGTACCGCCTCTGATTCGCCTAACTAATTTGGGTATTAGACAAGTATCCCTCGAAGTAGTAGAAGCCGCAAAATCCTTTGGTTCCACTCCTTGGCAGCTACTATGGGAAGTGCAGATTCCCCTGGCCCTACCAACCATTCTCGCTGGCTTGAACCAAACCGTCTTGTTAGCATTAGCGATGTCTGTGGTTACCTCAATGATTGCTGTACCAGGACTAGGACTAATTGTACTGCAAGGAGTTGGTCGCTTGGATGTAGGACTAGCAGCTGTGGGGGGATTGGGTATTGTCCTCATTGCTGTTATGCTAGATAGAATTGCTCAAACTTTAGGTCAAAGCAATAATCAGCTCCCTTGGCAAAAACGAGGTCCCATTGGCTTTTTCCTCTTCCGATGGGGTTCTAAGCCACAAACAACTTTATTTACTGTTACTATTGCCCTGTTCCTCTCCTTGTACGCCGGTGTATTTATCTGGCAACCAACTACTCAAGCTAGAACCAAATCAACCACAGCAGAAATCCTCATGCCTGGGAAAGGAGTGATAGTGCATTCTGGTTTTGGTACGACAACAAGTTCCTGGTTCCTAACAGAAGTCCTTAACCTGGGATTAGAAAACCTCGGCTACAAGATCAAAGCACAACAACTCAATAGTGTCCCGGCGCTGCACATTGGTTTAGCTCAAAGCGACTTAGACTTCTATGGTAGTCACTGGCAAACTATGCACGAACCATTCTTTCAAAAAAATGGTGGTGAGGAGCACTTAGAACGAGTGGGAACCATTGTACCCAATACCTTGCAAGGGTATCAAATTGATAAAAAAACCGCTGATGAATACCACATCACTAACCTCGCACAACTCCAAGACCCCACAATTGCTCAACTCTTCGACTCAGATGGCAATGGTAAAGCTAATTTAATCGGTTGCATTCCCGGTTGGAGTTGTGAACCAGTCATCGACCATCACTTACAAGCTTATGGACTAGAGGATACAGTAGAACATATCCAAGGAGATTACTCCGCTCTCATCGGAGATATCCTCACCCGTCATCAGCAAAACCAACCTATCCTTTACTACACTTGGACACCTCATTGGCTAGCTTCTGTGTTAGAACCGGATCAAGATGTGGTTTGGTTAGAGGTTCCCTTCACCAGTTTACCCCAAGACCAGGGAGGATTGAGGGAACAAGATACCTTGGTAGAGGGAAAAAATCTGGGCTTTGCCGTTGATCAAGTTCGTGTTTTAGCCAACAAGAAATTTCTGAAAGCCAACCCAGCTGCCAAACGCTGGTTTGAATTAGTTCAAATTTCCATTGAAGAGATTAACGCTCAGCAAAAACTAGTTCAACAAGGGGAAGGTAAGCCAGCAGATATCCGTCGCCATGCTCAAGAGTGGGTTAACAAGCATCAACAGTTATTTGATAGTTGGGTAGAAGAAGCAAGGGAATTTAGAATTTAGAATTTAGAATTTAGAATTGATATTGGGAATTACGTCTAACTCCATAGACACACATTTTGAAACCGTTATCCAGCTGGCATGTTTCTCTTCCCAATTCCCAATTCCCAATTCCCAATTCCCAATTCCCAATTCCCAATTCCCAATTCCCAATTCCCAATTCCCAATTCCCAATTCCCAATTCCCAATTCCCAATTCCCAATTCCCAATTCCCAATTCCCAAAATGAAAATTCTCGTTGCCAGCCATACCTATATTGTTGATCTCAACTGTGAGAAGCTGCGAGCCTTGGCTCGCTTAGAACCTGATATCGAAGTAACTGTAGTTGTACCCCGCCGCTGGCGCCCTGGTGGCGTCCAGAATAGGATGATTGTCAGCCAACCACGTCAAGAAGGTTCGTTTCGGGTAGTGCCGGTTGCTAACTTTAGTCAAAATAACCAGGGACTGCTCACCTTTGGAGCCGAGATTATTGCTTTATTACGCCAGTTTCGACCCCAGATTATTCAGGTGGAACAAGGAGCAAAATCCTTAGCCTATGCTCAGTTGATTACCCTCAACCGACTATTGGGACTCAAGGCCAAAAATCTCTTCTTTACTTGGTGGAATCTGCCCTACGATGTGAAATTTCCCTTGTCTTTACTGGAAGCTTATAATTTGCGTCATACGGATGGATTAGTCGCTGGCAATCAAGATGGGTTGGAGGTTTTGCGGCAGCATGGCTACCAGGGTTTGGCTAGAGTCATACCCAATTTAGGAGTAGATGAAAGTCGTTTCCATCTGCAACCTCAACCAGAATTGCGAAGTAAGTTGGGCATTCAAGCTGATGAATTTGTTGTGGGATTTGTGGGCAGGTTTGTCGAGGAAAAAGGCTTACTCACCCTGGGTAAAGCGCTGGCTCGATTGCCAGTCAAGTCTTGGAAATGGCTACTGCTGGGGCGTGGTCCCTTACAATCAATACTCAGAGAAAAAGCTGTGGAATGGGGAATTCAAGATAGAATAATTTGGGTTGAGGCGGTTCCTCATGAAGAAGTACCTCACTATATCAACCTGATGCATACCCTAGTCCTACCCTCAGAAACCAACTATCAATTTAAAACTCTGAGTGCTGTTGGTTGGAAGGAACAATTTGGTCATGTGCTGATTGAAGCCATGGCTGCTCAAGTACCGGTGATTGGTTCTGACTCTGGGGAAATTCCCTATGTGATTGGTGATGCTGGTTTGGTGTTTCCGGAAGGAGATGTCGAGGCACTAGAACATTGTCTGAGGCAGTTGATGGAACAACCAGAGTTGGCTCAGAAGCTAGCTCACAAGGGTTATGAACGGGTGATGAGCCAGTACACAAATCAGGCTTTAGCAAAGCAGCAATTGGATTTTTATCGGGAGTTGCTCCGAGGCTGATATTTTTATGAGAACTTTACAATGCCAATTCTCACCCATTACTATTGCCTAATTTTGTGATATAATACTTGAGTAATAACTCTTAAGGACTAAATGTCAGTAAATCTTAAATTTACTGCCTTGAGATATATTGCTTTGAGCTTATCCGGATGGGGGATTAAGGATCGAGAAGAAAGCTTGAAGTTATAAACATAAACACTGCGAGAGTTGAAATTTGGCATTCCATACTTCATACTTCAATCTTTCTCAATCCTCCTGGAACATGGATATTTATCAAGTCGGTATTCGTCCGCTGTTATTCTCTGCATTAAAAGCGGATCCAGAGTGGTTACATCAACAAGCTTTACGATTGTTAGCTTGGTTAGATCACAATGGAGAGCATCCTCCAAGTCGATGGATTAATGCTCAATTGCAGAAAGATTGTTGTTTGAGTGATCCTCGCTTAAAACAAGAGCTTTGGGGTTTGAAATTCCCTAATCCCCTGGGCTTAGCAGCAGGATTTGATAAGAATGGAGTAGCAGCACGACTCTGGGGTTCCCTAGGTTTTGGTTTGGCTGAATTAGGTACAGTGACGTTTCATCCCCAACCAGGAAACATGCGTCCTCGTCTATTTCGCTTAGTTGAAGACAAAGCTGTCTTAAACCGAATGGGATTTAATAATCAGGGTGCTGAGGTAATGGCTAAAAGGCTGGCAAGTTGGAAAGCTGAGTCGTCGAAAGCTGCCGGTAATTACTGGCAACCAATTATTCCTTTAGGCATCAATTTAGGTAAGTCTAAGATAACACCCCTGGCAGAGGCAGCGGCTGATTACCAGGGAAGTTTCCGCCTATTGAAAGATTGGGGAGATTATTTCGTCATCAATGTTAGCTCACCCAATACCCCAGGATTGCGATCGCTTCAAGATGCTGAGCAGCTACGTTTAATTTTCGATGCTCTCCAGCAAGAAAATCAAGGAGTTAAGCCAATTTTAGTGAAGATTTCCCCAGATTTAGGTTGGGAAGCGATCGCGGATATTCTCGATCTAGCTCAAACTTATCAGTTAGCAGGGATTATTGCCACTAATACTACCATCCGTCGGGATATACTCAAAACTCAGGTGATAGAGTCAACCGGCAAAGCAGTTACCGAAGAAGCCGGGGGTATTAGTGGGGCTCCCCTACGGCAACGTTCCACAGAAGTAATTCGCTTTATCCGTAAGCAAACTCAAGGCTCACTACCGATTATTGGAGTAGGAGGTATCTTCACAGCAGAGGATGCCTGGGAGAAAATTACCGCTGGTGCCAGCCTGGTGCAGGTGTACACTGGCTGGATTTATGAAGGACCTTGGATGGTACAGCGGATTATGGCAGGATTGCTGCATAAGTTAGAAGAAAATGGATTAAGGTCTATTTCTGAGGCGGTAGGTTGGGAAGGTTGAGTTAGCTATCAGCTTTTAGCAAGCAAATCAGGGATCTTTAACCTAATTAATTCATTTTAGCGATCGTTTAGGGTGCGTCTACATATATATAGGGTCTGTTGAATAAGTCGATTGACTCGGGTTTTGAAGTAATAAGTAATAAGTAATAAGTAATAAGTAAGATGATATAATCGAGTAAACTTGATCTATAAAGTCCACTCCTGAGGAAAACTATATTTTGTCTGACTTAAGTCATCCTAGACTCTTATCCTTTACCCTCGATAGTTGGACTGTCCTTGGGGGGAGAGTCACTCTAGATTTGACTGATGGGGTTGGGGTGTTAGTTGGTCGAAATGGAGTGGGAAAATCAGCTATCCTTGAAGGCTTACATGCAATCTCATCATTCGCTACTGGTCGATTTATACGAATTCCGCTAAATGATTATGCAAGCATCCCTAAGATACTTGAAATTTTAATTAGGACACCGACTAGTCGTCAACTAAAGTATAAGTATGAATTTATACCTACTTTGGTTAATGACGGTGATGCGGATGAAGATGACTCCGATGATAGCAATTCAGAAGAGGTGTCATGGAATGATTGCTGCCAATATGCTGATGGACAAGAGGAACTTCTTTGGACTACTGAAGCTGGAGTGACAACCTTATATACTGAAAGCAGTGAATTGGGTGTATTGTTCTTTGGCGGTACTTTTCCATTTGGACAAGTACGACATAAATTCAAGAGTCTCCCAATAAGTATGCCTGCTGAAATGGAGTGGGTTTTTGATGTCTTAAGGGGAATCCGCATTCTTGGTAAAACTCCTGTTCGTAAAACCTCTAGACGCAGTCCATCTCTGTTGAAAGTTTCACCAAGAGGTGTTCATACTGAGGGTGCTTTGGGTTTTAGACTTGCAGATAGTCTAGCCAAAAAAATATTGCGCCGTCTGAATACCGGAGAACTGGATGAGTTTGAAAGCGTTTGTCAACGGGTTGGTATTGGGAGAAAAATCACCGAAAAAAAATTTGTTCTGAGTCAAGCAATTAGCAGTAATCATGAGAAAGAAGACGAGGAATATATCTCTTCAGTCTTATTGGACGAAACTAATATCGGTTTACTCTCTGATGGAACGCTTCGGATATTATCCATTCTGATAGAGATTATGAATTCATCTGCTACTGCTACTACAATAATTGAAGAACCTGAGCTGCAAATACATCCAGGTATGTTGTCAAAGTTACTAGCCGAAATAGAGACCTATACCTTTGGGGAAAATTTGATTATTTCCACTCATTCACCACAAGTAGTTTCCTGGACTGACCCTCAAAAAATACACTTGGTTTATCGCAGCGATGGACAAACATTGGTTCGTAAACTAGGTGAAGATGAGATTCAAAAGGTTGTTGAATATCTTTGCGAAGAAGGCAATCTAGGTGACTGGATTTATAGCGGAGTCCTAGATGAATAGAACTGTCTATTGGTGAAAACAGAAAACCCCGTTACAGCACCAATATGAATATCGAACTTGCAGATATTCTTGATTTGGAAATTTGCTCTAAACGATGTCCTTCGTTTAGAGATCTACTTGATTTTCTAGATTCACTATGAGGAAAGGGTTGAGTCGCGATATCTAGATACAGGTAATGCTAGCGAACCTGCCGAACTCTGCGCATGGGAGTGGTTTTATTAGCGCTTCTCAATATTGATAAATTATCATCCCGTAGGGGCGGGTTCACCAATCCGGCAAGCACATTGACCAATCAATCTGGTAAACCCGCCCCGGTGATACCGGTTGGTCTGCTGCCGAGTCGCGATCGCTACTCCATTGTATAATAGGGAAAAATAAATTAGAGATAGATATTTTTAAGGATTAATGTAATGTCTAAAGTTAGTGTTG
>JAAHGR010000969.1 GCA_010672425.1 Symploca sp. SIO2E6 | reverse complement strand
TCGGCAAGATGTACTCAGAACAGCAGTTGAATTTAGAAACCTCTCTTTAGAATCACCCCGCCAATTTGCCTTCTTGCTCAACCGACTCAGTAATGAAACTTTACAGCTAAATATCAAGATACGGGGACTAGATGCTTTGCGGCGTAGTATCAACGATGCTGCTAACCGTCGCTCTTTTAGTACTGTCTTGGGTTCTCTAATAATTGGGGCAGCTATTCTTTCTTCTGGGGCACAAACACCTCAGGTCCATTGGCTCAGCGATGCTTTGTTTATTGCGGCAAGTTTATTAGGATTGTGGTTAATCTTGAGTATTCTGACTTCAAGTCGATTTAAATAAGTAACAAGTAATGAGTAATGAGTAATGAGTAACAAGTAATGAGTAATGAGTAATGAGTAATGAGTTCATCCCCTCATTCCCAATTCCCAATTCCCAATTCCCAATTCCCAATTCTAAATTCCCAAAAGTCTTTCAATTGTTTGCAGACGATTGTCCCATACTTGTACTTGATAGGGTTTTTCTGTACCATGCTCCCGCATCCATTTCGGAAGTCGTGAGCGAAATGAGGATAAAGCCGATTGTGCTTTTGATACTTTGGAGTTTGATGGCTCCTCAGCTATTGACTCAAGTAGCATAGATAGGGCATCAGCTTGTTGACTCCACTCAGATAAAGCCGGTTCGCGCATTTTCAGTTGATTAGTCTCCAACAGAAAACACCATTCCCGCAATAATATTTCATAACGATCTGCTGCGGTTTTCAATGGCTGGCGGTAAGGGACTGGTTCCGGAATAGATTCTTCTTCAGGCCCTTGAGTGCGACGGAAAATCTCGTGTAAATTCTCATTGAGATTCTCAGCAGCGAACAAAGAGTAGCCATTAACCGGTAAATCCCGCAGTAGTTGAATTTGGTCAACTGCGACAATATCGGGCAACTGCAATAGCCGAATTCCTGGTACAATTAAAGAGCGATCGCGGTTTGAAAAACTTACTACAGGTTCTGCTAGTTGTTGCAAGCTGTTAGTATCTAGAGCATAAGTCATTGGTACTATCATATCAAGATTGCCCTCCTCAGCCCAGATTTCCCAATGTTGTTGTAGTGTGTGTATACGATCTGGTCTGGGTATAGGAAAGACCGCAGCGGAGAGAATCAAATCAGGATTTTGCTGGCGCAATTTTTTGGCGGCTGATGCCACAAAACGATCAATTTGCTGGGTGCGAAAATCTGTCCACTCTCGCCACAAATCCCGATCGCTTGGCCTAATTTCAGCAGGATCAACACCGGTTTGTCGGTGAAATTGCTGACGTGCTACCATGCTATAACCATAGGTTTGATTAATATTAGGCTCTTGAAAGGGGTAGCGAATATAGTCGAGTTGAATCCCATCTACTTCATATCTACTGGCAATCTCTTCTAACAGGGCAATAAGATAACGCTGCACTTCTGGATTAGCAGGGTCGAAAAAGGCTTTTTTGGTGTCTGGGTGAAAGACACGTCCCTCCTGATCAAGATTTGCCCATTCTGGATGTGCCTCTAGCACAGGTCCAAGGTAGTCTACTGGTTGGTTGAGCAAAATATTGTGACGCTGATTAGCCGCCGCAAAGATCCAAACCCAAGCATGTAATTCCATCTGCCGCTGATGAGCTAATTTAACCGCTGCAGCTAGAGGGTCCCAACCCCGAACCAAAGGATTTTGTTCTGGAGCAACACGACTAGGATAAATTGGATAACTGGCATTGACTGTTTCAAAAAAAATAGTATTAAAACCAGCTGCTGCTAGTTGATCGAACAGTTGAGCTAGATCCTTCTCCGACTTAGCACGGACAATAGTGCCCCTGTCTAACCAAATTGCCCTAATTTCTGGCTGAGCCAACTTACGATTTAGAGGATAATTATCCCAGAGTAGGCGTCGCGTCTGGCTCCACTCTTGTCTAGCGCGGGGAAAATCCTGTTTAGCGATCGCATCGCGGAAATTTTGTAAACCTCTTCTTGCTTGGGCTAATATTTGATTGCTAGAGTAATCCCTTGGACGATCAGAACTAGAAGCTTCCTTCGTCGGCTCAATAATCTGCTCTACTAGCAAGTGTTCTATAGCAGTACTGATGGAGGTATCCCGCTCTCTATTAGCCGCTTCGGCAGTTAGCAAAGCACTTTCAAAACGACCTAGTAACCCCTCTAACTCCTGCATCATGGCAGTGACTTCTACTGCTGTCAGATCCGCCTTTTGATGGATTGACACTTGAGATGGAACCACCACGTTATCAATTTGAGCTCTAGCCTCTAGTGTAGGAAGGCAGAAGGCAGAAGTCAGAAGGCAGAAGGAAAGCAAGCTTTTGTAGTAAGTCATGTTACTATCGAGGAACAAGGGAATTGGGAATTGGGAATTGGGAATTGGGAATTGGGAATTGGGAACTATGAGCTTTTCGGGGGCATTCCATTTTTGCACATATAGTGCAGTGCAGACATCTTCCCTCCTCATCTGAAACTAGACACGGGGACGCGGGGACGCGGGGACGCGGAGAGAGGAATTTTCATGGATGGTGGTGAAATTTTTTTCATCGGCACTGCCTCCTGCCTCCTGA
>JAAHGR010000968.1 GCA_010672425.1 Symploca sp. SIO2E6 | reverse complement strand
GTTGGTTGTTTGTTATTGGTTGTTGGTTGTTGGTTGTTGGTTGTTTGTTGTTTGTTGTTTGTTGTTTGTTGTTTGTTGTTTGTAGAACTCCTGTACTCCTTATATCAAGTTCGGATAATCACTTATAATTCCCTTCTTCCTTGCAACCTTCTTTCTTCCCTCCTGCCTCGGAGCCTCCTGCCTCGGAGCCTTATTGCCACCAAAGTGTAAGTAATCTACCGAACATGATATTACTTCAGGCTTACTGCATGGGCATGGAAGCAATACCAGACAAGGCTCAGGCAACAGGCAACAGTTAGAAGCTCTTGACTTATTACTTATTACTTATTACTTATTACTTATTACTTATTACTTATTATTCAGCAATCCCTACTTGTTTTTTGATAAAATTATGGTAAGGTAGCTATGACTCCCAAGTTGAAGCGTCAAGATTATCGACAAAATGGATAAAAACTGGGCGATCATAGTCGGTATTAATCATTACACTCATTTTCAGTCTCCAAAGTACGCCAAGCAGGATGCCCAGAGTATTCGGGATTTTGCGGAACAAGAGGCAGATTTTGAGCGAGTTTTCCTGTTTACCGAAGATTCCCCACCAATTTCCACTAACGTTACACCGATGCCCACCCAGCCTACTTTGGCAAACCTGGGGCATTTTTTACGCTTGCAGTTTGACAAATCTTTACTGGAAGCAGGGGACAACCTTTGGTTCTTTTTTATCGGTCACGGTTTGCGTTATAATGAGCGTGATTATTTGTTATTGTTGGATACTAACCCTGATGACCCAACCAAGAGTGGATTACACCTCAAGGATCTAACCCAACAGCTGCGGCGGTCTGGAGCTGATAATGTGCTCCTACTGTTAGATGCTGGCCCTAATCAAGGGCCTCTAGTAGGAGAAGGTATTGGCAAAGAGCAACAACCAGGGGTAGTAACTATTTACTCCTGTCTTCCCAACGAAAGAGCCTACGCAATTGAATCTCTCCAGCAAGGTTCCTTCACTTATGCCATGCTTGAGGCATTGCGACTTCAGGGAAAAGATAACTGTGCTACCGTAGAACGGTTAGATCAATATTTGCGTCATCGAGTACCGGAAATTAATCATCAGTATCACCAGCCTCCCCAAACACCTCACACCATCGCAGAACCCTGGGGTCAGCACCACCTGATTCTCCTACCCCAACACGCCACCCCCAGAGATATTGAAACCCTGAAAATGGATGCATTGAGAGCCGAAGCCGAGGGGAATCGGCAACTAGCAATGCAATTGTGGATTCGGGTCAATGTAGCAGCGGCAGGTGCAGATATGGAGGTGATTAAAGCTTTCCAAAGGATTGTTCAGCAATCAGTAGTACCGCCTCCCTCAACCACACAACCAGTGTTTGCCTTTGATGTGGTAAAGGTAAATACTAAAGGTCAAACCATTGAGCGTAGTCGGAGTGAAGCCCAATATTTTACCGAAGACTTAGGTCAAGGAGTAAGCTTAGAGATGGTGGTTATTCCCCCTGGCAGCTTCCAGATGGGTTCCCCGGCTACAGAAAAAGAGCGATATGACTCAGAAAGTCCCTTACACAGGGTAACCGTAGCCTCCTTTTCCATGGGCAAATATCCCATCACCCAAACTCAATGGCAAGTTGTAGCTGCGCTTCCTCCGGTTCACCAGGAACTCAATCCTCATCCATCCCAATTCAAAGGAGCAGACTTACCAGTGGAACAGATATCCTGGTATGATGCAGTCGAGTTTTGTGCCCGAGTTTCCAGGGAAACAGGACGAGAATACCGACTACCCAGCGAAGCGGAATGGGAATATGCCTGTCGTGCCGGTACCAATACCCCCTTCCACTTTGGCAGGACTATTACTCCTGAGTTAGCAAACTACAATAGTATGCAGACGACTCCTGTTGGCAGTTTGCAGATAGTTAATGCCTTTGGTTTGTCTGACATGCACGGTAATGTCTTCGAGTGGTGTGCTGACTACTGGCACGAAAACTATGAAGGTGCGCCAACAGATGACAGTTTTTGGTTAAATAATCATGATAATAATTGTCGGGTACTGCGAGGGGGTTCCTGGTACAGCTATGCCAAATACTGTCGTAGTGCCTATCGCTACTACCGCGCACCAGACTGTCGTTACTGCCACTTCGGTTGTCGGGTTGTTTGTTCTACATAAGGTGTCCCGCCTTAAGTTAGCAGCCAAACGACAAACAACAAACGACAAACGACAAACAACAAACAACAAACGACAAACAACAAACGACAAACGACAAACAACAAACAACAAACAACAAACGACAAACAACAAACAACAAACAACAAACAACAAACAACAAACAACCAACAACAAACAACCAACAACAAACAACCAACAACAAACGTGAGCCATTGGTATCAAACGCGAGCCATTGGTATCAGACGCGAGCCATTGGTATCAAACGCGAGCCATTGATATCAGACGCGAGCAAGATGCTCGCACTACTCAATCGGGACAATTTAAAAATCCTTTTTGACTTTGTGCTCTTTGTGCCTTTGTGGTACTATCTGAATAATGGAATAGGTGTGCGCCTATAAGGTATTGCCA
>JAAHGR010000967.1 GCA_010672425.1 Symploca sp. SIO2E6 | reverse complement strand
TTAACCGGAAAGATACTGACAGGGTGGGTCTGGGAATGAAGAATGTAGAATGTAGAATGTAGAATTGGGAATTAGGAAAAATTCCGTATATTTGTAGGGGCGGGTTTAGAGAAATCTTATCGCATTTTACGATAACTGTTGTACAAAACCCGCCCTCGCGATAACCTAGCGGTTGGTTAGGTTAACCGGAAGAATATCGACAGGGTGGGTCGGGGAATTAAGAATTAAGAATGTAGAATTGGGAATTAGGAAAAATTCCAGATATTCGTAGGGGCGGGTTTAGAGAAATCTTATCGCATTTCACGATAACTGTTGTACAAAACCCGCCCTAGCTATAACCTCGCGGTTGGTTATGTTAACCGGAAAGATACTGACAGGGTGGGTCTGGGAATGAAGAATGTAGAATGTAGAATGTAGAATTGGGAATTAGGAAAAATTCCGTATATTTGTAGGGGCGGGTTTAGAGAAATCTTATCGCATTTCACGATAACTGTTGTACAAAACCCGCCCTAGCTATAACCTAGCGGTTGGTTATGTTAACCGGAAAGATACTGACAGGGTGGGTCGGAGAATGAAGAATGTAGAATGTAGAATGTAGAATTGGGAATTAGGAAAAATTCCAGATATTCGTAGGGGCGGGTTTAGAGAAATCTTATCGCATTTTACGATAACTGTTGTACAAAACCCGCCCAAGCGATAACCTCGCGGTTGGTTACGTTAACCGAAAGGATATCGACAGGGCGGGTTTTGCTTCCAATATTCGGGTTAAATGGTCTAGATTTTCACGCTTACCCGCCCCTACAAGTCGCTTCTCCTTATCCTTATTTACAGGCGGACACATTTTCCAATGATAATACTATACCATAAAAGTCAGTGGATTGAGCAGAGCCCTAAATTAAGACCAATTTCAAACATCCTGTGCCACGGGGAAAAAACCTTGATATCTAGTTGCCACTTAGAAAAAGAATGGTGCAGGAGCAATTGCCAAGCTTTCCAGATTCTTTGCTCCATTTCCTGGTTAATTTGCGCTTCCTTACCGTTGAAGTTGTAATAGGATGCACCGATCGCTGGTAGATAATTGTTGATCATATCTTGGCGGACGACTGTTTGGTAAGCCCATCCATCCAGTATGTGATAGATTTTATTGTAGTCCAGGGCAAGGCGATCGCTAGTACCAATGCCGATAATTGCCGTTGCTAGGACTGTGCCGATGGTGTTACAACTGGTATTCCAACCCGCATAGGCCAGAATTTGATCCCATAGTGCAGTATCATCGAGTAATTGCACTAATTCTGTCTCTCCCCCATTAGCAAAAGCTACATCCGCGATCGCTACTGCTTTTCCTGCTGCGAGGAAGGTTTCCATCTGATCGACAAAGAAACGAAGATTGCGATCGCTTGTATAGGTCAAATCTTTAATCGGATTATCCCAGGCTTCCTGCATCTTCTTTCCCGGCGTATTGACAGCTAACACGAAGTCAGCTGCTTGGGGAGAAGAGACAACTTGTCCTCCTGCTGCTAAGATATGGGATTTTAAACTTTCCCCTAGGGGACGGTCTTCATATAAAGGGATAATTGTCTCAGAATTGACGGAACTGTATAATGGATAGAGTTTTCTGCGTAATCCTGTCAGCTGAGAATAGGCTCTAGCTAGTAAGGTACAACCAACTTCATCGGCACCTGGGTACAGATGAATCCGTCGCTGCAACCTTTTCTCAATTATTCTCAGGACAATCTGTTGTTGATCGATTGCCGTAAAGCCATACTTAGCACAATCGTCTTGGGGAATCGAGAGAAAAGAGATAACACCTTCCTCAACCAAGTTGATTGTTTCTTGGTTAATTTCCCGGTTCTTCTGGCGACGGCTGCGGTAATCTGCTAAATAGGCTTGGGGTAGTTTCTGCTCAATCTGAGTAAATTTTTCCCTTTCCTTAGGAGTAAGTCCTTCTCGATTCTCCTTATCCTGCAACCACCCCCAATTAAAAATTGCTTCTCCAAATTCTTCGTAATAACTCGGCTCTTCTTCAGAACTATTGTAAGCTGGTGTGCGCATAATCAGATTGCTAGCCAAGATTTGCAATTCAGGATGATCTTGTTTCAGGAGGCGAATCTGATGGAGATTTGCCGTCAGCTTCTCCAGGGAATCCTGATGCAGGCGGGATGGAAGCAATCCTCCGTAAACCAACATTTCGATGGATAAAATTGCTGAGTGACATGTGGTACTCTTGGCTTTAATCCAAGGCCACAGTTGATGAAGAACAGCAGCTTGTTTCTTGCTTCCTAAAAGTTCTAAAGGAGGAACAACTAATTCTAACTTATCTTGCAGATTGGCAATCATCTGAGGATAGTAGAAGTTACAGGGTCGTTCATCAAGGGGAATGTAGAGGATTTTCATTGATTATGGGAATTGGGAATTGGGAATTGGGAATTGGGAATTGGGAATTGGGAATTGGGAATTGAGAATTGGGAATTGGGAATTGGGAATTGGGAATTGGGAATTGGGAATTGGGAATTGGGAATTGGGAATTGGGAATTGGGAATTGGGAATTGGGAATTGGGAATTGGGAATTGGGAATTGGGAATTGGG
>JAAHGR010000966.1:408-2600 GCA_010672425.1 Symploca sp. SIO2E6 | reverse complement strand
TAACATTATTTATTTTTAGGCATGTACCTTCAATTTGGATGCGAAGTAACTGCGGAGTGCATCTTTAGAGATGATTTCTGTAGAGCCTTCTAACTCACCCAAATTCCCTCGAACCTCAAACCATGGTTGTTCTCTATGGGTCATAGTACTTAGGGTAGCACCATCATAACGTCCATAGGCAGAAACTATATCCCGTAAAAATTCTAGGGAATCGCACTGTGGAGGCTCAATATCATCACTAATCTGTCTCCATTGAAAATGTTGATATTGCTGATAAAGTTCAAATAGAGCCGTAGGGTGGGCATTGTCAACAATTTCCAAAGGCAGCGATAATATTTCCTGACAATGCCCACCACAGTTTTCTCCTGCAACAGAGACTGGTGGGCAAAAAGGGTAATTTATTAGTCCAATGGTTAAGGATATTCAATTTGCCCACCCTACGAGAGAAAGCGATCGCTTGGTTTATTCCCCTGAAGTTGAAGCCTCATTTGGGGAGAGTAATTGCTGGAATTGGGCAAGAGAATTAATCGCGATCGCTTGTTTGAGCAGTTGTTTCAAAACCGAGGCATCTTCTATCTGATTAATCGCTTCAATTAATTCTGGTAGCACCATTTCAAATCGCATTGTCAAAACTTCGAGTACCGATTCGCGAGCAGTTTGCACAGTTCCCCGTTCAATACCCTGTTCAATACCCTGTTCAATACCCCGTTCAATACCCTGTTCAATACCCCGTTGCATTGCTCTGATTTCCATATTGCTCAGTAAAGGCATTTGTCTCTCCTGTTGATAACGTTTTAATTGTTCTTCAAAACTATCTTGTAACTTTGGTGGTAATGCCATCATCCAGTCTACGGCTCTGTACAGCTTCCTGATATCCTCTTGATGGTAGCCTTTTTCCAATAATTTCCTCACTACATCCCATTTTCCCCGTTGTCGCATTTGTGGCTTACCTTGGGTCATCAGAGTTGTTAGATGAGCCATGATCATGATAGCAAAAGGATTCAGAGAATGTAGAATTTAGAATTAAGAATGTAGAATGAAGAAGGTAGACCACATGGGCTGCTGGTTGTTGTTTACTCACTTTTGCTGCTTAAAAACACTTTGCTTAGGATAAGCAGAGTCAAGGTTGTAAAGAAAGCTCAGAATGATATTGACATTAGGACTGGTTTGAGCAGTAGAGCCGTAGGGTGGGCATTGTCAACAATCTCCAACAGCCGCGATAATATTTCCTGACAATGCCCACCACAGTTTTCTCCCGCAACAGAGACTGGTGGGCAAAAAGGGTAATTTATTAGTCCAATGGTTAAGGATATTCAATTTGCCCACCCTACGAGAGAAAGCGATCGCCTTGTTTATTCCCCTGAAGTTGAAGCCCCATTTGGGGAGAGTAATTGCTGGAATTGGGCAAGAGAATTAATCGCGATCGCTTGTCTATGAAGCTGTTTCAAAACCGAAGAATCTTCTATCTGATTAATCGCTTCAATCAATTCTGGTAGCACTATTTCAAATCGCATTGTCAAAACTTCGAGTACCGATTCGCGAGCTGTTTGCACAGTTCCCCGTTCAATACCCTGTTCAATACCCCGTTGCATTGCTCTGATTTCCATATTGCTGAGTAAAGGCATTTGTCTCTCCTGTTGATAACGTTTCAATTGTTCTTCAAAACTATCTTGTAACTTTGGTGGTAATGCCATCATCCAATCTACGGCTCTGTACAGCTTCCTGATATCCTCTTGATGGTAACCTTTTTCCAATAATTTCCTCACTACATCCCATTTTCCCCGTTGTCGCATTTGTGGCTTACCTTGGGTCATCAGAGTTGTTAGATGAGCCATGATCATGATAGCAAAAGGATTCAGAGAATGTAGAATTTAGAATTAAGAATGTAGAATGAAGAAGGTAGACCACATGGGCTGCTGGTTGTTGTTTACTCACTTTTGCTGCTTAAAAACACTTTGCTTAGGATAAGCAGAGTCAAGGTTGTAAAGAAAGCTCAGAATGATATTGACATTAGGACTGGTTTGAGCAGTAGAGCCGTAGGGTGGGCATTGTCAACAATCTCCAACAGCCGCGATAATATTTCCTGACAATGCCCACCACAGTTTTCTCCCGCAACAGAGACTGGTGGGCAAAAAGGGTAATTTATTAGTCCAATGGTTAAGGATATTCAATTTGCCCACCCTACGAGAGAA
>JAAHGR010000966.1:0-308 GCA_010672425.1 Symploca sp. SIO2E6 | reverse complement strand
CAGCCGCGATAATATTTCCTGACAATGCCCACCACAGTTTTCTCCCGCAACAGAGACTGGTGGGCAAAAAGGGTAATTTATTAGTCCAATGGTTAAGGATATTCAATTTGCCCACCCTACGAGAGAACATGTTTTTTGAAGCTTATTTGGATGAGGTTCTCAATGGCTAGAATAACTATCAATTTTGGAGGAGGTGAGTGATGATAGCTCAATTGCAAAACTTAGTAGCTGACAGAATCAAGGCATCTCCTGCTCAAATTACTAATTTTTGCCAGCGCTGGAATATTATCGAATTTGCTATCTTCGGC
>JAAHGR010000965.1 GCA_010672425.1 Symploca sp. SIO2E6 | reverse complement strand
TCATCCCCCAAGATAGCTAAAACTCTGGCTTTACGGCGAAGAGGAGCAACTGGCGCATAATGAAGATTTCTGGGAACATGGGCAATACGAATACTTTTAGTTCCTGGTGCTGATAACTTGGTATTGATTTCCCATGCTTCCCAAGGTAGACGCTCTAATTCTGGGTTCTTGCAGGTGAGGAAAACCTCCACCCATTGTCCCTCTGAGTTGGTAGGATAAAAAGCTGCATGGCTAATTTCGTCACGGATGGCATGGAGTTGTTCGCTACGCAACCAGCGATGAAAGTCCGATAACAACTGTGCTTCTGCATCCCGGAGAACTTTTTCCCTGTCTGGAGTAGGGGTGGAAAAACTACCGCTGGTAATTACTTTACCGCGACTATGGTGGAACTTACAATAGCAGTTGAGATAAGCTTGTTGCCATTCCTGGTAACTGCGTTTTAGGGATAGGGGATAGTCCAACTCTTGGGAGGAAATTCTTTTTCCTTGAACAGATAAGGTGAATCGACAGATTTTCCCTAATTTCTCAACTTCTAACTCGAAAATGTTGTTTTGACTCATTATTCTTATTCCTCATTATTTGTCCCTAGGGACGGAACTCAAATAAAATGGTCTTCTTTTCCTCCCCATCAGCGGTGATGATAGTTACTAAAAACTTCTCATGGTGGTTCCCTGCTATCTGAGTGAGAATATAATCATTCTGGAGCTGTTCTTCAACAATAACTTCCTGAAAATCCGTAACTCGCAACCTAACTCCTGGGGGCAGTTTCTCTTCCGGAGGTGCTGTTAAAATGAGCAATAAGCACCATTCATTTTCTGTGGCTAAAGGCCAAACTAAAGTAAACAGATGCAGTTGTTTCCCTGCTAAATTGAAATCTTGGAAACGAACCCTTGCTTCTGGAGGTACTTCAATATTCCTATCATCGAGTATATCATTGATATCAACCATAGTAGCAGGTTGCCGTTGGCGTAGAGGGGAAACTGCCGGAATTAACTGCCCATCTAAACCTTGAACCAATGAGCCTACTTGACCCTGTATCCATTGTCCTGCGTTGACAGCTTGTTGGGAAAGAAATTCTCTTAAGTCTTCTAAGTAATCCCGATTGGTAGAAACTGCTGGTAACTTAATGGTGGCAGGAGAAAGACACTGTAAGTAAACTAAAACCTCCTCTATTTTGGGACTAAAACTGGTTACTGGTAGTTCATAACTGCCGTCAGCTTGAACTGCTATCCCGGCAATATCTGCTGCTAATTGGTCATAACGAGCAACTCCCCTGATCGCTGCTAAGTCTAATTCATCTTCGATACCGATGATAAGGTAAAAGTGAGCAGCAAATTCTGGTACTGCCAGAACTTCTTGGGGTATGGTTACTAACTCATCGCTGAAGCCTAAAGTAGGAATCAGGCAGATTTTAAATTCTCCTACTCGTAAGTTAAAAACAGCATTAACAGCTTGAGCATAGTCAGGATTGAATAAGGAAGCTTCTGTTTTTTCCACAGAGAGACTCGGTTCCCTGTTCTTGAGCCAATCTTCAAAAGCGACTAGGGCTAAAGCTTGGAAATAGAGAGCTAATTGACCTGTTGCTACTGCTAGTCGATTAGTGATTTGTAGAGCCTCTTCTTTCTGTTCTGCTTCCAGTTCGATAGTTTCCTGCAAACCGGGAAAACTTGTCATGGCTATTTTTTGTTCATTAAGATAGTTAGTCATTATTTCTGCCCCCGCTGATCCAAGTATTGACAAATTGTTCTCGAAAGCGTGCTATTCATAGCGCGGTTTTTACTAACGCTGGCTTCTTTTTTCGCTTTTTCCATTTCTTGGTTAACTGCTGCTAAAAGCAGTGGCGTTAATTTTTCTCTACGCTGTTGTTCTTCTGCTGAGGTTAAATTTTCCTGCACCAACTCCATCATGATGGGAAGTAAATAGGCTACAGTTTTTCTGGCGACATCACTACGGATTGCTTTTTCTTGTAGCAGGCGACTTACTTGAGGTTGTCCCTTCAAGCCAATCTGCTCGGCAATTTTTCCCATCGCTACTGTTTGGCAATGGTAGAGTTCGAGGGCTTGGATAAAGGCACGATCCTTATTTTTTTTCTTGTTTCGATAATAGTTAACTTTTGCTTCAATTACTTCCTGAACCGCCTTGGCAAAACAACTATCATATTGTTCCCTAAAATGGTTGCGCAGTAAACTATTTTCATCATCTTCCTCTTCTACAGGAGCAGGTAAAATAGATTCTCTTCTACCTAAAGCCTGCGTAGCTAATCCTTTCGTCTGATGCTGCTTGAACTCCCTAATTAATCCAGCTAAATCCTTTAATTGTGACCGAACCTCTTCAGGAGCTAACTGCCTCGGTAACAGCTGCTCAGCCATTGCCTGCAACTGCTTAGTAGTCGGGTCTAGATAAGGTGCAGTTGTATGTCCTCTCCCCTGTTGTTTCCGGCGCAGATTAATTTGATCGCGATTGGCTTGTACTTGAGCTAAATAAACAGTTTGATAACTGGCTAGCAATGCCAGAAACTGTTCAATTTCAGCCTTGGTTAAGTGACGAAAACGTGCTAAAATATGCTGTAAGCGACGTTCATTAGTTTCCTTCAGTAAGCGCCA
>JAAHGR010000964.1 GCA_010672425.1 Symploca sp. SIO2E6 | reverse complement strand
GGAAAACGGGCTCCCAAGGGAAACCAACCTAATTGAACCGCAAAAATTAATTGAACCACCATCCCCATCCAAAACAGAGGTAGGGAGTAAGTGATAATCCCAAACAGCCTTCCCCCAATATCCCATGCAGTACCACTGCGGGAGGCTGCCAACGTACCGACCCCTAATCCTACCAGGAAAGCAACAGCCATACCGCACACAGACAACTCCACCGTAGCAGGGAAATGTTGTTGGATAATTTCCCAGACTGTTTCTCCCTGACTAGTGATAGAAGTACCTAAATCCAGGCGTAGTAATGAACTCAGATAGCGGATATACTGCAACCACAACGGTTCCGCCAGTCCCAAACGCTCACGATACTCCTCCTTAACACTATCCGGAGCCCGGTTTCCCAGTACTGCATCCACCGGATCTCCTGGGGTTGCTCTCAGCAGTAAAAACACCAGAGTAGTAATCGTCCACAACATCAGGGGAGCCAGCAACAGACGGGTCAGAATGTAGTACTGTAGAGCTTTAGAACGAGACATAGGGAATGGGGAATGGGGAATGAGGAATTGGGAATTGGGAATTGGGTATTGGGAATTGGGAATTGGGTATTGGGTATTGGGTATTGGGTATTGGGTATTGGGAATTGGGTATTGGGTATTGGGAATTGGGAATTGGGAATTGACAAAAAACAAACAACAAACAACAAACGACAAACAACAAACAACCAACAACAAACAACAAACCCTAACTTCCTTCACCAGCGTGATAGGAACTGCGTACCAGGGGACCGGAACGGACGTGAGCAAATCCTAGATTACGGGCGATTGCGCCTAGTTGGTCGAATTCTTCTGGTGTCCAATACTTCTGTACTGGTAGGTGTTTCAGAGAAGGACGCATGTACTGACCTAGGGTCAGGCGATCGCAGTCAATGTTACGTAAATCTACCATAGCCTCAATCACTTCCTCCTGGGTTTCACCATGTCCCAACATCAATCCTGACTTCGTGGGAATAGTCGAGTCAAGGGCTTTAACAATCCGCAGCACATCAAGCGATCGCTGATATTGAGCTCCCCGCCGCACTCTTCCTTGTAGGCGTCGTACTGTCTCAATATTGTGGTTATAACAAGCAGGAGCCGCTTCAACTACTGTGGCGACCCGTTGGCGTTGTCGGTCTGCTACTGTCTGGTTATCGTTACCTCTACCACCCCAAAAATCCGCTGTCAGCACCTCGATTTTAGTATCTGGGTTTTGGTTACGGATCGCCTCCATCGTGGCGACAAACCAACCTGCACCCTGATCTGGTAAATCATCTCGTGCTACTGAGGTCAAAACCACATAATGCAAGCCCAACAGATGCACAGCCTCTGCTACTTTTTGCGGTTCCTTGGGGTCAACAGGCAGAGGAGCATGACCCTTATCCACTTGACAAAAAGCACAGGAACGGGTACAAGTTGCTCCCATGAGCAAAAACGTAGCAGTTCTCTGGGCATAGCACTCACCCCGATTAGGACAGCGTCCCTCTTCACAAATAGTGTGGATGTGCCGCTCTTTTATGATGCGCTGTACGGTTGAGAGCTCACTGGCTTTGCCAATAGGGCGTCGCAACCAGGTAGGCATAGCCTTAATTTCTGAGAGCCACTGGTCTTTAATCGACAAGGTGGTCTCAGACTGGTCAAGTTCTCTAGGCAAATCCATAAGTTTTTTTGCAGGCTACCAACAAGGAGGATCATCTTTAACATTCAAATTTTATCTCCTTTGCCTTTGGGTGGGGGAAAGAATCCCTGTCAAATGGGCAAAGGTTCATACCATAAGTGTATTTTCAAGTTCAGCATGTTACGATAGCAGCATTGTAGTATAGAGAGTGTTTGTCAATTTCTTGCAGTACAAGTTAGACCGTAAAGGTAAAGTACCAGTTAAGGTTAATAGACAGTTCCCTAGTCCTAAAACTTATTCTATGTGTTTAAACGTGGTTAATAGTTTACCCTTTGATGTACCAAAATGGAGCTGCGATTCGTGTTTTACAGTTCATGAGCGTGATGGTAATGCAGCAACTCATATTACCGGCAGCTTATTTTTGAGTTAGGGTTTAATTTTTACTTCATAAATTGTACCGTTTTACCAAATCACCTCTTGTAAGGAGTTAATCGTGGCAACTCATAAAATCTTAGTAATCGATGACAGTAAGGTTATCCGGATGCGTGTTAAGGACATGTTACCTGCTGGTAACTTTGAAGTTCTCGAGGCCAAAGACGGTATTGAAGGACTCAACTTCATTCGCCAGGAACATCCCAACTTGATTATGTTAGATTTTCTCCTCCCAAAAATGAGTGGTTGGGAGGTATTTCAGCAAATTCAAACCAGCAGTGATCTACAAAAAATTCCTTTAGTACTGATGTCAGGTCGTAAGGAAGAAGTAACAGAAAAAATCACTGAACCTTTTGAGTATTTTGCCTTTGTTGAAAAGCCTTTTGAAAAGAAGGAGCTTATGGCACGGATTCTTGGCATTGGAACATCGGAAGGACATCCTCATCTAGAATCAGACACCAGTCCATTTTGAAAAGCACAATTGAGAGCCTGTTTTTTTAACGAAACGAAAAGGATAAAAAATCAATTTGAA
>JAAHGR010000963.1 GCA_010672425.1 Symploca sp. SIO2E6 | reverse complement strand
TAGGCAGGAGGGTAGAAAGCTTCTATAGTCAGCTTTTTTCCCTTTTTTGACTGAAGAGTTATTTCCACCGCGCCGCACTAGAATCCTTTCCCTATTATCTTTTAACTGTTGCCTGTTGCCCATTCTCAATTCTCCATTCTCCGTTTGACCTTCTCAATTCCCAATTCCCAATTCCCAATTCCCAAATCCCAATTCCCAATTCCCAATTCCCAAATCCCAATTCCCAAATCCCAAATCCCAATTCCCAAATCCCAAATCCCAATTCCCAAATCCCAAATCCCAATTCCCAAATCCCAAATCCCAATTCCCAATTCCCAAATCCCAATTCCCAATTCCCAATTCCCAATTCCCAATTCCCAAATCCCAATTCCCAATTCCCAATTCCCAAATCCCAATTCCCAATTCCCAATTCCCAATTCCCAATTCCCTACTGATACAAAGCCGCCACATATTCCTCATAACCATTGTAAAGTAAAGTCGGGCGTTCCTCCCAGGACAATTCTGAGCCTGTACTAATGAACCTTTCCGTCTTTTGTGACCACCTCGGATGAGGTTTGTTAGGATTAACATTGTCCTCAAAGCCATATTCTGAGGGAGCCAAGGTATTCCAAAAGGTGCCTGGCTGCTGTTCCACAAACTCGATTTTGACTATCGATTTTGCCCCTTTGAAACCATACTTCCACGGTATAACTGCCCTAATTGGCGCCCCATACTGCTTCGGTAACATTTTACCGTAAATGCCAACAGCAAAAAAGGCTAATTCGTTGGCCATTTCCTCGATGCGTAAGCCTTCTGTGTAGGGCCAAGGTACTTTTTGACCTAAAGATGACACTGGAGCCAGGGCAATTTTGGAGTCATAGTAGGAAGTAAAGCTGACAAATCTAGCTTTATCCGTTGGCTCAACTTCTGCCATCAGCAATTTCATGGGAAATCCCACCCAAGGTAGTACCATAGACCAAGCTTCCACACACCGCATTCTATAGATACGCTCTTCTAAGGGAAATTTCTTGAGTAAATCTTCTAAGTTATAGGTGCGGGGATTTTTCACCAAACCCGTTACTGTAACTTGCCAATTATCCGTAGGTAATGCTTGACTGGCTCGCCAAATGGACTTACTGCCACCAAACTCATAATAGTTATTGTACTGTCCCGCCAGGATTTCGTCGGTAATGGCTCGGTCAATTTTCTGGAAAGGAGGATTACGGGTTAATGGCTCTAAACTCGGTTGATCTAGGGTTGCTGTGAGGGCCTCGTTAGCTGAAGCTAAGGTTTTGTTTGATGCAGAAGACCCTTCGCCTTTGCAACCTAGCACCGAAACAATACCTGCCCCTAGACTAGCATTAGCGATCGCTTTGAGCAAACGACGGCGGTTGAAGTAAGCAGTTGCTGAAGTGACTTGTGATTCTCGGAGTTCCCAGGCTTTGGGTATACGGATTAGAGTCATTATTGTTAAATTGTTGAATTGTTAAATTGTTAAATTGTTAAATTGTTAATTGCCAAGTTGTAGGGGCGGGTTCACCAATAATATAACCTGTTTACCCAAATATTGCTAAACCCGCCCCGATCAATTATTGCAATTTTGTCGTGCGCTCACGGGTGTTGAGATCCCCGACTTCTTGAAGAAGTCGGGGATCTTGGATACCGTCGGATTTGATATATAGCAGTAGTCAAAGCGGTTAAGACATTCTCAGGTAAGGCAAGCTAACAAGGGGCTGCCATCCCCTTGTTTGTTACCCGTTGTTTCCATTCAAGGCGATCGCTTTCTTCTAGAGTGGTCATTGTCAGCAATAGTTTATATGCGCACACCTACTCTATTATTCTGAATAATAGCAAAAAATCATCCTAATTGCAATCAATATATAAATTGTTGAATTGTTAAATTGTTAATTGCCGAGTTGTAGGGGCGGGTTCACCAATAATATAACCTGTTTACCCAAATATTGCTAAACCCGCCCCGATCAATTATTGCAATTTTGTCGTGCGCTCACGGGTGTTGAGATCCCCGACTTCTTCAAGAAGTCGGGGATCTTGGATACCGTCGGATTTGATATATAGCAGTAGTCAAAGCGGTTAAGACATTCTCAGGTAAGGCAAGCTAACAAGGGGCTACCATCCCCTTGTTTGTTACCCGTTGTTTCCATTCAAGGCGATCGCTTTCTTCTAGAGTAGTTATTGTGAACAATAGTTTATATGCGCACATTTTCTCCATTGTTCAGAATAATAGCAAAAAATCATCCTAATTGCAACCAATATATAAATTGTTGAATTGTTAAATTGTTAAATTGTTAATTGCCGAATTGTAGGGGCGGGTTCGCTCAATATATTTCTCTTCAACGATAACTAAACTCGCACCCGCCCCGGCGTCTGGTCAGAAGGAAATGATGAAGGATGAATGATGAATAATATCAAATCCGGCTAAACACTTATCATATCCTTCTACCTTGCAACCTTCTTCCTTCCCTTGGAGCCCTGGAGCCCTGGAGCCTTCTGCCTTGTTGTCACCAAACTCACCAATGATTATTGGCTTGCACCTTTAGTGTTCATCATTCATCATTTATCATTCAGAATTTTTTTCGGTGAGCTCATCTTGGGTTATACCGGGGCGGGTTT
>JAAHGR010000962.1 GCA_010672425.1 Symploca sp. SIO2E6 | reverse complement strand
TCTGAAACCCTTACGGGGTAAGGTCTCCTGAACGAACTCTTCCCACTTGCTGGGAAAACT
Source organism: Symploca sp. SIO2E6 (assembly GCA_010672425.1). Taxonomy (GTDB): domain Bacteria; phylum Cyanobacteriota; class Cyanobacteriia; order Cyanobacteriales; family Coleofasciculaceae; genus Caldora. Next base: position 2,557 of record JAAHGR010000962.1, on the reverse strand, counting down.
ACTTGAATGGAAACAATAGGGAGGACTCCCTTACATCCTGATTATCAACTTCCCACTTGCTGGGAAAACTACTTGAATGGAAACTAGGGATTCGTGACCGACAACAGACAACCGGGGTTCTTCCCACTCGCTGGGAAAGCTACTTGAATAAAACAATAAGAGAATACGTGGCACTGGCATCTTGCCAGTGCATTTTTTCATCATTGGTTGCAAAAGAGACTACTTTTTGCTAATATTCTCAATAATGGAGAAGGTGCGGGCATATAAACCATTCCTCCCCACTAAACTAGCCAACTTCTCCAATAAAGTATCTCACCCATCGATGCTTTCCCCATTAATACCAAATGGGAATAAGGCTCCAAGGTAGTCAATTCTCAATTCTCAATGACTCAATAACCTGTAACAGCAAATGTAGGTTGGGTGCAGCAAAGCGAAACCCAACAGCAACTCCCGGCCCTAAGTATCAATTTTGGTAAATACACAGCTTGCGATTGCTCTTCCCACATTAAAATTAATGATACTGTGGGTCAATTAACTGGGGGGTCAAGTAATTGAAGATTGAAGATTGAAGATTTTAGATTTACCCCATAAATGAATTTAGGTGCTTGAGGATTAGAAGATTGAAGATTAAAGATTTATTCCATATCCCGGAGGTACTTAGCGTACTGAAATGCCTGTTGGGGTATGAACCTCAGCCAATGTTCGAGTTCCTCTAGGGTTTCTTCTGGAGGTTGGATTAGTTGATTAACTTTTCCTTCTAATTCGCTGGAGATTTCCCTGGCTGCTTCATTACATTGGCGAGATTTGTTATAGGCGTAGATGATTTTACTGCGACAACAGAGTAGGTTGAGCAGGGGATCGTAAGCTTGGTCGATTTTGCTGATAGTTTCGGGATGGGAGTCAAACCAGATTAATATGTGACGCCTTTCTCTGGATTGTTGTTTGTCGTTATCGTAGGCAAAAATTGGACTACCGAAGAGTTGACCCTTGGTTGCCGGTGGGAAATGTTCTACGGTATCTTGGAACAAATTGGCAACACAGTGATTGGCTAAGTCTGGATAGCTGGAGAAATCCAGTTGCTGGGGGTCATATTCGGAACATTCTTTGTTATCCCGAGGAGAAACTGGGTTGCTGTTGATGGGTTTAGTAAATAGTAGTAAGGTTTGTCCGAGAGAAGCTTGGATGTAGTCAGTGGGATTGAGTTGACCGAGTTGGATGAGATCTACAGTTTCAGTGTAGCGTAGGGTGAGGTCCAGGGCATAGGTATCGTGGAGGCGTAGGGGATAAATTTCTCCGAGTAGGCGCAAACCCTGGTTATTGGATTCCTTGTCAAAATTTAGCTGACGTGCCTGATGGGATTGGGGGTCTTTCCTGACTAATTCCAACCAATCATCTAGATGGAGTTTCTCCTCGGCTGTGGCTTCTTGCTCCTCATTATTGGGATTGTAGCGGTAACTAGACTCTTGGCGATCGTAAGTGTAGCAGCGAAGTTCCTGTTTGAGGGATTGGAGAAGTTGGATCTGGCGCTGTTGACCAAAAGTAACACATTGTTCCCACAGTTGACTAGCATTTTCCATTACCTCTTGATTGCCTTGGCTAGCACTTTGGCGTAGCTGAAAGGCATAGAGGATGAGGCAAGGATTTTGTACTCTCTGTTTGGTAGATGTCTGATTCATTGGCTAGTATCTGAGGGTTTTTGCTCTTGGGTAGTTTCGGGAAAACTGTCCCGCATCTGGTTTTTGATTTGGTCTTTATAGTATTCGGGTTTACGTGGAGGAATGGTTCGAGTGACACCTTTTGGTTGTCCAGGCATTGAATCATGACTAGTATCTAGTTTCTCGCTTAAAGCTAGATTAATGTGGAGGTATTCTAGACACCAAGCGGTGATAGCATTGGAGAAGGAGGTAATATCGTCTTCAGGAAAGGTATCTAGTTGCTGCTCTAAATCAACTCTATTCTCAGCTGAGAAGATAGAGGCTTGGTCTTTGATTAGCTCAATAAAAGCTTCGATTCTATTTTCTGGTGTTAAGGCCATGAGAGAATGTAGAATGTAGAATTTAGAATTTAGAATTGGGGATTGGGAATTGGGAATTGGGAATTGGGTATTGGGTATTAAATTACCTCTATCGTAGGGGCGGGTTTAGGGATAATCTAGACATGTAGGTTGGGTCGAGGCAACGAGACCCAACACAACTCCCTCCCGTGTTGGGTCACTTTCTAAAGCTCTACCCAACCTAGCTATTCCACTATATTATCTCACCAACTGCGCGAACCCACCAAGGGTTAAAACCCTTGGCTAATAGCTCAAGTCCGTTAAAACGGACTCTTAGTGACATACCTAAAAATGTAGACATAAGCTGATGTGCAGCTAAATTGTATAATGCGAGAACGTGAAAATATTGTAGTGCGTTCCCATAGCGTGCGCGTAGTGAACCCACCAAGGGTTAAAACCCTTGGCTAATAGCTCAAGTCCGTTAAAACGGACTCTTAGTGACATACCTAAAAATGTAGACATAAGCTGATGTGCAGCTAAATTGTATAATGCGAGAACGTGAAA
>JAAHGR010000961.1 GCA_010672425.1 Symploca sp. SIO2E6 | reverse complement strand
TATCTCTTGTATGACTTTAGGTAAATCTAGGACTACATCTGAGTCCGGATAACGCAAGGGAACTGGTAAAACTGGCAAGTGATCGCTTAAGGTTAGAGGCCAGATATTGATCGAGCCAGAGTGAGCACGGGTGAGAGTGATCGCATAAGGAACTTCCGGCATCAGAGGATGAGCAAAGGGTCTAGTGCCGCGCCTGAGCAAATCCAGTTCCAACAGATGAACTCCAGCTTGATAAAGTCGTTGGCGTTTTTGGCGATATTTCGCCAAATTCGGTTCTCGCTTATTGGCAGGGGAAATAATTTCCAGACAAGTGACTAGTGTGTTACCTGCTGTATCTCGAATTTCCACAGTTGCTAAGCGTAGGGATACGGATTGGAGTGTCGGTAAAGTTAGGGGAGGAGGCGTCAGAGCAACAGAACCAGAAGGGGTTGATGCGGTCGAAATTGCCTCAGTAGTTTCTGTTCTCTGTTGCCTAACCTGCATTACTTCGATATCAGGATAAAGAATGCCGATTTCACTTTCTGGAGATACATCTTCGACTAGATAAATTTCCAGCCTAGCCGCGTAGCGAGGACGTAGTTGAGGAGCCAATTGCTGGCGGATCTTATTGGCGAGGGCAGTATGAACATCGGGCCAGAGATACCCTTCTAGATAGGGATCCATACCTGGAAATGGCGAAGGCATAAGGCTGTTAATTCAACTCTGGCTAGATTGTAGCCTACATCATCTTTGAATCGCAGAAGCGATATCTGTACAATGATACGGGAATCGAAGTTTTTATTTAAGTTGGTTGGTACGCATGGAGATACATAAAGTTATGTTAACTTAATTATTAAGATCCTTAAATCAATCTTGAGAACACCATGAACCTCGAAATCCCAGAGTCAATTAAATTTTGGTCTCAATTTATCCACCCCATTGTCATGTGGGTACTGTTGGGGATAAGTATTTATGCCTTATCCCTAGGTATCAAAATTCGCAAGACCAGAACAGCTGAAGGAGAAGCCAAAAAAGAGCTGATCAAAGGTAAGTACAACGACAAGCATCATCAAGTAGGTTCATTGCTACTGTCCTTCATGGTCATCGGTTCGATCGCAGCCATGGCTGTAACTTACATTAATAATGGTAAGCTGTTTTTCGGTCCTCATTTATTGGCTGGCTTAGGCATGATGGCGATAATTGCTACTTCTGCCTCCCTAACTCCGTTTATGCAAAAAGGTCAAGATTGGGCACGCTATACCCACATTACTCTCAATATCAGTCTTTTGGGTATATTTAGCTGGCAAGCAGTAACGGGTATGCAAATTGTCCAGAAGATTTTGAGCAAGATGTAGCTATGACGAGCAGTTGAAACTACTTTTGAGCAATTACCTTACCGCCGACAGGTTCCAGGACCAGCAAAGGTGATTGCTCAGTTCAAACCCCAGCAGATGCGAGACTTTCATTATGAAGGAATTCACCACCCGGTTATGAAAATAGGCTATTCCCAATTCCCAATTCCCAATTCCCTAATTAAAAGATGTGGACAGAAATTGCTAACCAAATCAGTAAAGTAACTGGCGAGACATTTGAAATCAAAAATCGTCGTTCTGTTGGTGGTGGCTGTATTAATCAGGGTTACTACCTTGTTGGTGATACCACCAATTATTTCGTCAAGCTTAACCAGGCATCTCAAGTACAGATGTTTGAAGCAGAGGCACTGGGTTTACAGCAAATGTACGAAACGAAAACGATTCGAGTACCACAACCAATTTGTGTGGGAACAGCAGCTGATTGTAGCTACATTATTTTGGAGTGGCTGGAACTCAAGGGTAGCAAAGATCCCCAATCTTGGCTAGAAATGGGGCGTCAACTGGCAGCAATGCACCTGGCAACTCTTCCTCAAGAGAGTCAAGGTAAGTTTGGCTGGAATGAAAACAATACCATTGGCTCAACTCCCCAAATTAACTCCTGGACTGCTGACTGGGGAGAATTCTTTGCTGAGCATCGCATCGGCTATCAATTGAAACTGGCAAGGCGTCGCGGTGGTAATTTTCCTCACCAAGGACAATTACTCGCAGCAATTCCCAAGCTACTAGAGCATCAACCTCAGCCTTCCTTGGTACATGGTGATTTGTGGGGGGGTAATGCCGCAGTTACCCCATCGGGAGAACCAGTGATTTTTGATCCTGCCACTTATGTAGGCGATCGCGAAGTAGATCTTGCCATGACAGAATTGTTTGGAGGCTTCCCCTCTGGATTTTATCGTGGCTATAACGAAATATGGCCTTTAGACAAAGGTTACCAACAGCGCAAAACTCTCTACAACCTCTATCACATTCTCAATCACTTCAATCTTTTTGGCAGTGGTTATGCTCAGCAAGCGACACTGATGATTGAGCAGATTTTGGAATAATATACCAAAAGGCAGAAGGCTCCAGGGCAGAAGGCTCCAAGGGAAGAGATCGAAGCTTTGTAAGTTTCAAACTCAGGAAGCAGTGAAAATATCCCAGTGGAACTGGCATCTTGCCAGTCTTATAGTGTAGATAGATAATAAACTGTGGAACTGGCATCTTGCCAGTCCTATTTGTGCTATTATTGAATAATGGAAAAGGTGTGCGCGTATATATAAAGTGTTA